>PLXD01000033.1 GCA_003151295.1 Chitinophagaceae bacterium
GGAGGAATTCCAGCCTTCGCTTGTTGTCGGTATTTTGAATGCGGCCGAGCTGTTCCTGTAATAATTCCTTCCACCCGGGGTATTGCCGAAGGGCCAGCCCTGTGGCCAGCGCCGTATAATCGTCTTCCGATAGCCTGATACCGGCCGGCGGATACTGATTCTTCCAAATGTCAAACAAGGTGTCCTGGGCTTTCCGGTCCAGGGCTGTATTGCTAAAAGCCAGGAATAACAGTTTTTTAATATTTGGATGGTCGCTACCCGCCTGCTGCATAGCATTCCAGAGCCTGTTTTCCAGGGGGCGGGCAGCCGCAATCCTGTCCGCTGTAGGTAAAAAGCGCCAGAAGACAGACTGCAACTGGTCCAGCAACAAGCCCAGGTTCAGCTCTTCGTTTTCCGCTGTCAATCCGGGGCCTATCCACGCCAGGAATTGTCCCGGGCTGATCGCGTGACCGCCAAGCATGTTCTCATATAGATTGATATAGGCGGAAGCCCGCATCAATGGGTCCGGAAGGCTGAACAAACTACTCACCGACGTTCCATCGATAGGGAAAAGGCCATAGCCCTCCCCTCCGGCATTGAAAACGAGGTATAGTGGGGTCGGCCTTCCCGCTGCAGCTACGATCCTGATCGCCGGCTGGTCCATATATAAAGGCATTTTTTCGGTATGATCTTTATACACCAGCGCTATTTTGAAGGATTGGGGCCATACCTGCCGGCTGCCGTCTTCCCCCTTTTCGTAGAGGTTCAGGCTTTCGATCCTGCCCTTCGCGATCTTGAGGCGGTATGAGAATTGAGGCCTCCCGGACTTTTCAACCCATACGCGGTTCCATTTCTCGAGGTTTTTGGCGGTATGTGCGTCGAGGATCCGTATCAGTTCGGGCCAGGATGCATTTCCATAGGCATAGCGTCGTAGGTATTCCCGGACACCCTTTTGGAAGGCATTGGCCCCCATCAGTTCTTCCAGCTGGCGCATCATGACCGGAGCCTTATGATAGATGATATTGCCGTAAAGCGATCCGGCGTCTTGCAGGTTGTTCAGTGGCTGGCGGATTGGATTTGTGCCCGTGGTCCTGTCCGTGCTATAGGCCGCGGGCAGGTGACCGGTCAGGAATTTTAGGTCGGAATTATCATCCGGCAGGGTGGCATGGGCGATTTTGTCGGCCATGAAATTGGCGAATACCTCTTTCATCCAGACATCATCGAACCAGCGCATCGTCACGAGCCCCCCGAACCACATGTGTGCGGTTTCATGGGATAGCAGGCCGGTCCTTGCGATCAACTGATCTCGGGTAGCTCCTTCGGTAAGGAACAGGGTAGAAGCCCGGTATTGAATGGCCCCCGGGTGCTCCATCCCGCCGAATTGAAAATCCGGGATGGCCACGAAATCGAATTTTTGGAAAGGGAATGGGATGCCGGTATATTCCTCCAGCCACCGGATCGCGCGGGCTTCTATACGGAAGACGGAATCCAAGCTCATTTTCAGCTTCAGGCTGTCGGTCTCCCGGTAATAGAAATGCATAGGCCGGTCTTCTTCGCGGCTGAGTTCCCTGAAATAGCCGGCTACGAAGGAGAACAGGTAGGTGGGTATCTTATCCGAAGGCAGATAGCGATACTGTTTATGGTCTCCTTCTTCCAGGGAATCCTGTAGCGGAGCGTTGGCTACCGCCTTCCAATCATTCGGCAGCTCCAGGCAGAGGGTGAATACGGCTTTAAGGTCGGGCTGGTCGAAACAAGGGAAGAGGGTCCTTGCCCTGTCGGGTACCAGAAGGGTATACAGGAAATCGGGATTTCTGTTCAGGGACAGGTCACCGGCTGTGAAAAGGATCCCCATCGTATTGCCGCCCTCTTTCAGCAGGGAGGCGTCTATCAGCAGGTGTTCCCGGACCAGCACTATAGGAACGGGACGGTCATTGACCGTAAGGCTGCTGATGGCCCCGGCCGAGTCCCGGAAGTCCAGTTGGAGGGGAACGGCTGTTCTTTTATCGCTTTTTTCTTTTTTATCGTTTTTTTCGGGACACCTCCAAACGAAGTTCAACCGTTCGGAGGCCTGTACCGGCTGATCCCGTTGCGGGGGAATGGCGAAGCTCAGTTCGTAGGAGATGTTCTTCAGCGACAACGACCTATACCGGGAAAGTGCAGCCGAGACTCCGGGCTCTATGCCCGGACCGTCTTTTTCATGGAATCCCGGTCCTGTAGGAGTAATGTTTTTTTGACAATTACTAATAAAGGGGGCCACTAAAAGCAGCATTAGAATTTTTACTATCTGCATATATAAGGGAGACTTGAAAATCAATAATAATGAAAAAATCTTTTACGGCGGACAGGCCGGTTTTTATAATCAAAATTCATATATGTTAATCTGAAAATGGCGCAAACGTTTGCACATCATTTCAACCGATTGCAAAAAAATTGCTAAAATTTACTATGTTAAATAATCCTTAACTTCGGCGGACTTAAATTAAGAACTATTTAGGTTATTAACACACCATCAATCAAAAACTGCTTATGACCAAACAAAAACTTGCACTGTTTGTGTTCCTGCTGCTATGCTCATGCATTGTCTTTGCCCAGGAACGGACGATCACAGGAAAAATCACGGATGAAACGACGAAAGCACCAGTTGTGGGGGCTACAGTAGTAGTCAAAGGGGCTCGCAACGCTGCTACTACCAATGAAGACGGTGCTTTTTCAATCAAAGCACCATCGGGAAACGTCACCTTGGTCGTTTCCTCGATCGGGTTCGCTACA
>PLXD01000409.1 GCA_003151295.1 Chitinophagaceae bacterium
CTATCCTGTAAAACCAGGTGCTGAACCTGGATCGTTTGTGGAAAGAGCCCAGGCCGTTATAGGCTTTGAGAAAAGCATCCTGGACAATTTCCTCGGCCAGGAATTGATCTTTAACGACCGAGATGGCAATGGAAAAGGCCATATCCTTATACTGTGTCACAAAATACCTGAAAGCCTCCATATCTCCTTCGCAAACTTTCCGGATATAAACATCATCCATTGGCTCACCGTTGTTTGCTGCGTTTGTCAATAAAATGCGCAATGACCAATGAAGAGCCACCACAGAGGCCCAGGATGGCAGGGTATATGGCATCCGACCTGCTGGTTAGCCCAAGGTTTACCAGGATGGCTATTATCCCCAAGCCAACGCTTAAACCGATGATTACAATGCCTGATTTAAACCAGGGGAATCTAAATCTCCCCTCCGACTTTAAAAGGTCATCAGTATTCAAGCCCTTCTGGATAAGCATTTTACGTTCCTCGTGCCTCCCTTTGTGCGAAAAATACCAGGCCAGGAACAGACAGACCAAAAAGGAAATCCACACCACATCATAATAAAACAGATCCTTCATAATGATAAAATTAACTGGGTTCGTCTATAGGATTACTATTTACCCTCAAAAGTTACAAAAGCGAACAAAAAATTCATGGAAAGAATTCCATAAAAGAAGCGACCCGGTTAAAAACCGGGTCGCTTCTTTTAAACTTACAGAATATTATAGCAAAATAAAATACAATAGTACCCCTATTGGGTTAGCTGAATAAACCGCCCTTTTTCAATTCACGGGTTCCTTCGCCGATCTTAAATCCATTTTGATAAATTTGAATGGTGTAATTACCCTGTTGAAAATCAGCACCTGGTGTGAACGCAAATTCAACGCTCTTATTCTTGCTGGCTTCAAGATCAACCGGCAGTTTAGCCGTAAATGACTTGTCTCCTTCTTCACGGGTAGTAAAAGTACCGGCTCCCGATGCTTGTGAAACTATATTTTTACCATCCGGTCCTGTGATACATACATACACATCTGTCATTCCGGACTGTGCAATTCGATTGTTCACTTGAAATGAAATGACCAGCTTGTTAACACGCTTTGCTGTAGTAGTAACTTTTTCTTTCCCGCTACTTCTTACATTAACCGGTGTAATAACAATATTTGATGCGTTCAGCGTAGAAGCTATATCTACTTTCTTTTCAAGATCTTGCTTAACGACAGTTGTAGCTGTAAGATTCGAGTCCAGTTCTTTTTTCTCCTGGGTTAACACTACCTTATCCTGGCTTAAGGATTGGTTGTCATTTATCAGGCGGGCAACATCCTGCTCCATATTGCTGATCTTGTCATTCAACTGAGCAATCAATCCTTTTGCTTTTGTTAATTCAGCGGTAGTAGCATTCTTCTTATTAAGGATGTTACGGATCTCTGTTTTCCTTTTCGAGATTTCGCCGTTTCTTTCAGCTAATTTACTCTTCATTTCAGCGGTGATGCCTGTCATCGAATCCAAGCGCGACAATGATTCATCAAAACTTTTTCTAATATCGCTTTTTTCATCGCCTATTTTGGCAATTTGGGTTTGATTTTGCTGAATAACTGACCCTGTTTTACTTTGCTCGATCAGTAAATAACCCCATGTACCCAGGAAAGCAATCGCCAAAACCACTATAATACCATTTTTAAAATTTTTGCGTGGTACCTGATCCTCCGATGTTTCGGTTGAAAAATTTGTTGTAGTCATAATATTAATTTTTACGATAAATAAATGGATATAAAACGCTAAAAGAAACCTGCTGTATAACGTTAAGTCCATTACCGTGCCATAATTATTATTATAATAATCAAAAGCGGTCCTTGCTCTCAAATAAATCCCCTATTACGTTGACTTATAGATGACAGGGAAACTAAAAACCTGGGAAGTTAAAATTGTTAAATCCCTGATCGGGCAGTGGCTACTGAATACCGCCCGCATCGCCCATACCTTGCGAATTCATATCCTTACGTTTAAATAAATTCAGGTCCATCTTCCCGAACCGGTAGGCAAACACCACCCTGACCAGTTGCGGGTCCTTGAGCCGATCGTATTCCTGCGCGAAATAAGCGCTTTGACTATACTGGTCCGACCAGCGCGTCCGGAAAATATCGGACATGCTTACGGTTACAGAAGCGGCATTGTTTTTCAGGAAACTTTTCTTGACCGCCAGGTCTATCCCATAAAAACCTTTAATGTAGCCCTGAGAAGAGCTTTGTGTATTTGAACCCGGAGGACCGAACTGATTCGAATTCTGGTTTACCGGCAGGTTGGTCTTCGACTGATAGATCGTGGTAAACTGCACAGTGAAATTGGATGGCAGCTTGAAATTGCTGTTAAACTTGCCGAACCAACTCCATAAGGCAGCCTGGGAAGGCTGGTTCAGGTTGTTTGTATTGATCCTGGAATTATATACATTCAGATTCGCAGAAATATCCCACCATTTGGTGATATTATCCGTGGAAGTAATCTCTCCCCCTACTGTATACGCGTCATTTGCATTTTCGTAGGTGTTGATCAATACTGGCTCTCCTATGGGATTAAGACCGCTGTCCTGGTAGCGCGTGATCAGGTTCTGGGTGTATTTATAATATGCGGAGACCAACAGGTTGTTTTTATGTTCGAAGGTCTTCATATATGATAACTCGAAGGACTCCGTGAACTCCGGTACGAGATTGGGATTACCTCTCGTAATATTGAGGGTATCCGAATAATCCGTGTAGGGGATCAATTGGAAGAAGGAAGGCCGGTTGACCTTGCGGGTGACACTGAATTGAAGCTCCTGGTCATTCTTCAATTTCTGGCTAAGGAAGATCGAAGGAAACAGGCTCACCGGGTACGTATTACTGAAATGCTGACCCGTATTGATAAGGTCCCCTGAATAGCTGGAGCTTTCGGCCCTCAGCCCCAGGGAGTATCCGAAATCACCAATAGCGCTGGTAAAGTTCACATAAGCCGCATAGACCCTGTTCGTGCTATTGTAATCACTGATCCCCAGCGAATCCGGCATGCCATGCCCATTCTCGTCCAGGGTATAAGTATTGTTATTATTACTCAGCTTCTGAATGCCGGCACGCAGGCCCGCTTCTAATTTTGCTTNNTAAGGACCGGCCGTACCCAAGGTCTGCTGCCGGGTGACAGCCCCTATAGGCGTACCGGGTAAGCCCATATAATAATCCGTGGTATAAAGGGCGGTAGTATGGGCATTCACTCCGAAATAAGAACCGTCCGCCGTTAATTGTTCTCCTTCTTTGGCAAAAAGATGCTTCATCCCCAACTGAGCGCCGTTGACGTCAAAATCCCGGACATTATTGGAATTACGCAAAGAATAGGAAGTCGATTTCCCCAAATAACTCAGGCTGTACGTTTGTATCTGAGAGACATCCGTGGGCTTAAAAGACCCATGCACCTTAATATAGGAGCCGGACAAAGTCGTCTTGTTCGTTACAAAATAGTCCAGCCCTACCTGGCCGAACATGAATTGGCCCTTATTCCGGTTCACATCCTGTTGTAACAGGTGGGTCGTATCGCTCAGATAAGTATACCGGTCCGTATTACCCGTCGTTTTTCCGTTCGATCCGTTGATCATTCCATTTACACTCACATTCACCTTCCCCTGGCGGATACTGAATCCGACGAGGGCATTGGGCGCCCCATGGGAATCCATCCCCGCGGAGATATTGCCATTGTATCCCTTTTTCCGGTTCTTCTTAAGCACAATATTGAGAATGCCCGCGCCACCGCCCGACGCATCATATTTGGCGGAAGGGTTCGTCATGACTTCTACGCTTTCGATCGCATCCGCAGGAATNNAGCGTAGTAGGCCTCCCGTCGATAAAGATAGTAGGCGTCCCCCCCCTCAGGGTGACGTTTCCATCGATGTCCACATTTACCGAGGGCACATTACGCATCACATCCAAACCCGTTCCGCCTGCGCTCACAATATTCTTTTCCACATTGAAAACCTTCTTATCCAGTTCGAGCTTCATGGTAGGAGGACTGGCGGTGACGGTGACCGACCCCAGCTCTTTTACATCGGTGATCAGTTTGATCGTACCCAGGTCTTTTTCAAAGGAAGGCAGATTGCCCAT
>PLXD01000218.1 GCA_003151295.1 Chitinophagaceae bacterium
GATTTCTGCGGGGATTTCGAAAAAACAATTTTTAATTCCAGGTAAACGATTATTTTTGCAAAGTAATCACTCCGCTCGCTCTTCCTAGTCAAAAGATACTGCGGTCCAGCAATTTCACCTAAAGCCTATCCATTAAAATTTTATTTTAATATGTTTTGCCACCGGGCCTTATGCCGGTCATTCCCATATAGTAATCAGTATAGGCTTCAAATAATTTACGTTTTCTCATGTGACTATTAACATAGTTACAATCCAGGGATTGTTTCTACTTTCCCTGCTTTTTNNCTTTTTTGGTTCAGTTTTTTGTTCGGTTTTTGTTCGGTTTTTGTTCGATTTTGCCGCTTGCAAATGAGCCAGGATTGTCGTATATTTAAAGGAGATTATCCAATTCCATGAAAGTAGGTCCATATATCGTTCCGCTATTGATCTTCATTGGCGGTACCCTTAAAGCCCCGTGCCAGTCTGCATCCGGGCGGATTAATTCCTATTTTTCCATTACTACCGTCAATACGCTCACCAATTCATTAATGCTGGATAATGCGACCGGGTTGACTTCCGGCCAGCGTGTGCTGATCATACAGTCGAAGGGCGTGACTATCGGTTCCACGAATGACGCTTCTTTTGGCGATATAACGGCTACCGGCAGTGCCGGAAACTACGAATTCAACACCATTTGCAGTGTCGACGGCAATCAGGTCTGGCTAAAGGGACCATTTGTCAATGCCTACGATCCTGCAGGGCAGTTGCAATTGGTGGCCGTTCCTGTTTATCAATCGGTCACCCTGGCTGCTACGGTCAGCGGCTCACCCTGGGACCCGGTAGTCGGCACGGGTGGGATTGTTGCTATTGAAGCTACGGATACGATCTACCTGAATGCCGATGTGGATGTCAGCGGGCTGGGATTCCAGGGAGGCGCCCTGGTGAATTACCCCAGTCCCTCGTATGATTGCAGTTGGGCCGTGACGGTCGATAACTATTATCTGCCCTTTCCAGTTTCAGGCGATTATACCGGCGGGAAAAAGGGAGAGGGGGTTGCTGCTTATATCCTCAACGAGAGGTATGGCCGTGGCAAGCTTGCCAATGGTGGAGGGGGCGGGAACAATGCCAATACCGGCGGAGCGGGTGGCGGTCAATATGGCGCTGGTGGCAACGGAGGACAACGGGCGAGTGAATCCTTTTTCGATTGCCACGGTGCATACCCGGGCATCGGGGGCCTCAGCCTGGCTTCTTAAGGATATACTTCGTCCCTCAACAGGATCTTTCTCGGAGGCGGTGGTGGTAGCGGGCATGAGAATAATGGGGTGGGGTTGCCGGGGGGCAATGGCGGAGGCATCATCATCCTTTCGGCTTCTGTGATCGTAGGGGGTGGCGGTAGCCTTCTCGCCAACGGGCTCTCTCCTGTCAACGCGGCGAATACGGATCCTACCCAGGCGGCGGCGGTGGCGCCGGAGGCGCGGTGATCATTAATGCAACTACCGTTACCGGTCTTGTTGTAGCAGCGGCCAACGGCGCCCGTGGCTCCGATGCCAGCAATAGGGTCAACGACTGCACCGGTCCGGGTGGAGGAGGTGGAGGCGGAGTGATATGGGCTACCGGGCCTGTTTTTCCTGCAGCCGTGAGTCCGGCTGTCAATGGCGGAGGGAATGGCTTCGTAAGTGCAGGTTCTACCAAAGCCTCCTGCAGGGGGTCTTCCAATGGAGCCTTACCGGGTGCCCCCGGTATCAGCCAGTCGGGTTATACCGCTCCGGTATCAGCCGTGAATATATGCAGTCTGCTCGCTTCCCCCTTGCTGAAATATTTTTCCGGCGTCCTTACCTCGCAGGGGAGCCTGCTATCCTGGGGATTATACCCGGCGGGATCGGAACTGGGTCTCCTGTCCTTTACGATCGAACGGTCCGTTGACCAGGCCCGGTTTACCGCATTGTCGACCCTGCTGGATGTCCAGGATACGCTTAGTTACCGGTATACCGATCCGTCGTTAATGGCTGGTACAGTTTATTACCGGCTGGTATTGGAGGATAAGAGCGGACTCCTGTCCTATTCTCCTGTGATAGCACTGACCCGTCAGACAGATTCGGTTTTCGGATTCGCCGGACTTCATCCCAACCCCGTAAGTGACCTGTTATCGGTAGAATTGACCGCCGGGGGCGGGGAAGCGGCTACTGTCCGGATCTGCAATGCGTATGGGCAACAGGTAAGCCGTTTTGACGTCAGTCTGCATTCCGGGAACACGTCGCTGAGCCTGCCGGTCCATGCACTGGCCGCCGGCTCTTATTTCCTCATCGTGAATGTAAAGGACCGCAGGTTGGTGCGATCTTTTATAAAACAATAATGATTATTTTACGGGCTCATTCATTCATTATGAGAAGAAGATATTTTCCCATTATTTTCGGTGCGCTCTTCCTGGCGCTGGCCGCCGGCGCCCAAAAAAAAGTAACGAACATCATTATCGTTACTACCGATGGGATGCGCTGGCAGGAGGTCTTTACAGGCATGGACAGCTCCCTCGCCAATAAGAAGATCTTCAACCAGGGGGATAGCGACTATATATACAAGACCTATTGGGCTGCCGATATCAGGGGCCGCCGTAAAAAACTATTTCCTTTTCTTTGGTCTGTTTTTGCCGAGAATGGTCGTTTGTACGGCAATCGGAATGAGGGTAATAAAGTGAATGTAGCCAATCCCTATTTCTTCTCCTATCCCGGGTATAATGAGATCTTTACGGGTTATCCGGACACGACGATCAATACGAATAGCTTCCCTAACAATCCGAATCTGACGGTCCTGGCCTTCCTGCAACAGCAGCCTGCTTTCCAAAACAAGATTGCGGCTTTCGGGTCCTGGGAAGCCTATCACCGAATCCTCGATGCGGATCACAGCGGGTTTCCTGTGGCGGCGGGCTTCGGACTCTATGGGTTTGGGAAGCCTTATCCCGGAGAGGAACTGGCAAACAAGATGCGGGCGGATTCATATAGCCCTTTTCCGGATGAGGGATGCATGGATGTGTTCACGCATTATGGAGCCATGGAATACCTGAAGGCGCATAGGCCAAGGGTCTTGTATATCGCCTACCTGGAAACCGATGTCGAGGCGCATGAGCAAAACTACAAAAATTATCTCGATGCCGCCCATCATGTCGACAAATGGCTAAAGGATCTCTGGAATTATATTCAGTCCGATCCTTTCTATAAAGACAAGACAGCCCTGCTGGTCACCACCGATCATGGTCGGGGGGTGGGGGATAAGTGGACAGGGCATGGGGNNCCCCAGACGATCGCTACCCTTCTGGGGCAGACCTTCCGGGCGGATCATCCGATCGGGGAGGCTATCGATTGGGGGAAATGATAGCAGGGATCCGGCAGGATAAATACAGTACTACACTTAGCAATCTTCTAAAGGTTATCGTTTAGAATGAACGGAAAAAGAAGGCCACCGTCTTTTTTTTGCAGGAAATAGGATTACATTTTCTAAGGATATCATTATTCTCTTCTGACCCTTTCCTTATAAGTGCATTAATTTCTATTACCTCATGCTGCATCCGATCCAGGAAGATGAATTGATGGCCAGGTTCAGACGGAATGACAAGCAGGCTTTCGAGCAGGTGTTCCGTTTATTTGACAAGGCCCTCCATTACTATACTTTCAAAAGGATCGATGACAGTCATCTTGCCGAGGATATCGTTTCCGAGTGTTTTATGAAATTGTGGGTCAGGCATTCTAATTTCGACGGCCTGCCGGCTATCAAGGCCTTTCTGTATAAAACGGCGGGTAATGCGGTGGTCGATTATTGGAGAACTACGCAGCACAATGTTGAACTGATCGCGGAGCCGCACCTGATCGGCTCTTCCCGTGATGCCGGAGAGGACGAGCGTGCGAAGATCGAGGCAGAGGTCCTTCGGGAACTGAATGCGGAGATCAGCAAAATCCCCGGAAAGGCGGGGCTGGTATTCAGGCTATATTATTTCGAAAAATTAACGACCGGTGAAATAGCAGAGCAAATGGGNNAGACCTATGCTATCCGATTTATACGGACATCCCTATTTAAAAAAGGCATTTTATTCACACTGACAGCCCACTGCATACTGCTGAGGGCAGGACTGGAACTATTTTCAGAACTCGTTAGTTAAAGGACTACCCCAAACGTTTAAGCTTTTGCTTGGAATCTTTCGAAAAAATATCTTTATTGATCCTTCGTAGTTTGAGAGAGGATATCAAAGAGGAAGATGCACTATTGCTGAATGAGTGGATAGAATTTTCGAATGAGAACTCCGAGTTTTTCGGTCAGTTCGCCAACCAGGACGCCCTGCTTTCTAAATTAACTTCGTTCAGGAAGGCGGATTCAGCATCGATCTGGCACAGGACCCTTGAAAAGATCAGCGAAAATCCTGCTGCGACTCCGTGGCAAAAGACCCGTAAAGAAAGCTTCTTGTTCCGCAGGTGGAAGTATGTTGCAGCAGGGGGCATGGTCTTGCTGCTTGCAGGAAGCGTATACTTATTTTTGCGTCCTGCCGCTCCTCTGCAGCAGGGCCTCATCAAAGCCGATCGTCCTGTTATCGTTTCTTCCGGCGCTACAGTCCTTCCAGGTAGTAATAGGGCTACACTTACTTTAGCAGATGGATCTATCGTCATTCCTGATAAATTAAAAAACGGCTTGCTGGCTGAGCAGGGGGGCATACGCATTGAAAAGACAGCAGAAGGTGAATTGTCTTACACACCGGTACAGGCTGCTCATCCTTCAGGAAGCGCAGGCGATAACATCCTCTCTACGCCCCGTGGCGGACAATATAAGGTCATTCTGCCGGATGGCACCAGGGTTTGGCTGAATGCCGTCAGTTCACTGAAATATCCTGCTGCTTTCGGAGACCGTGAACGCCGTGTCGAACTCAGGGGAGAAGCTTATTTCGAAGTGGCCACGCACCCCATTCCTTTCAAAGTATCTCTACACCCGATCCGGGGAAACCCGGGAGATCGCAGGCCGGAAAATTTTGTAGAAGTGCTCGGCACTCATTTCAATATAATGGATTATGATGATGAGCCCGCCAGCAGGACCACCTTGTTTGAAGGATCCATAATGATCAACGCCGGCCGGATTCCTGTTACTATTAAACCGGGTCAGCAGGCTATTGTTGCTGATTCGGAATCTAACGTTCTTGTCATTCGTGCTCCCGGCAATGTTAATGCATGGGTTGACGGAAGCATTCAGTTTGACGGGCAGGATCTGCCTGCTATCATGAGAGAACTGTCAAGATGGTATGATGTGGATGTAGAATATGCCGGGAAAATCCCTCCTTTTCGATTAGACGGTTCGATCTCACGAAGCACTTCTATCGAAGATCTCCTGAAAATATTGAATGTTCAGGGAGGTAGAGAGCTGGAGTTCAGGATGGAGGGAAAGAAAATATTCGTAACAGGCAAATTGAAATCATAAGGAGCCGAATATGTGCAAATGCTTTCGCTTCTTTGAAGATAGTTCCATTGATCATTAAACCTTCCTGTTTCGCTGCGTACGGGATTCATAACGTAGCATCGGTTACAAACTGCGGCCATAAGAGAGGGGGCTTCCCTCGCTCATGGTTTGCAGTATGTGGCCTATTTAATTTTACCAAAATACAGCTTCGATTGAGACCCGTAGGACTAGCTGCTCTGCTTATCGCGCTGGCCTGCTCCCAGGTGAGCATGTCCCTTTACGGGCAACAAATCAACTACCCGAAACTTATCACCCTCACCGAGCATCATGCCAGCCTGAAAAAAGTATTCCGGGATTTAAAAGAGCTGACCGGTTATGACTTCATTTCCCGTTCCGATCTGTTGCGAATAGCCAGCCGTGTGACCTTTTCAGTGACCGATGCAACGATAGACCAGGTCCTGATCCTATGTTTCAGGGGTCAGCCACTGGATTATACCGTTATCGGAAAAACGTTTGTCGTTACATTAAAGGAAGCTGCACCCTCTGTGCGCCAAGCCTCCATGCCCATTGTGATCAGCGGCAGGATCATCGATTCGGCAGGCCTGCCCGTGCAGGCGGCTACCATTACCCTACAAGGCAGCGGCCATCAGCAAGCCGCTGACGACAGCGGTCGTTTCGTATTGATCGTTTACAATCCCGGCGCCAACCTCCTGATCAGCAGCGTTAACTTCGAGCCAATGCGGATCGCGTTGGCCGGCCGGAGATCGCTTCTAATCCGGCTCAGGAACAGGTCCGGTTCGCTGGAAGATTTCCCCGTGGTCTACGACGGTTTCCAGGGTATCTCCGCGGAACGGGCTACCGGCTCCTTCGTAAATATCAGCAACGAGGTCCTCAACCGTAGCGTCTTACCCAATATTCTGGACCGGCTCGACGGGATCACGAGCGGGATGATTGCCACCAGCAATATCGTGAGCGGACTTAACCAGGCGAGCCGCTCCATTCGCGGGCGAAGCACCATATTCGGCAACCCCGAACCCCTCATCATCCTCGACAACTTTCCCTATGCCGGGGATATCAACAATATCAACCCCGACGATATAAAGAGCATCACTATCCTCCGCGATGCCGCCTCAGCCTCGATATGGGGTGTTTCCTCCGGTAACGGCGTCATCGTTATCACCAGCAAGAAGGGCATGCACCGTCCGGAGCCCAAGGTATCTTTCACCGGCAGCCTCACGCTCAGGCAGCGTCCCCACCTGTTTTATCTGCCTATCCTTAGTTCCCCCGGATATATCGACATGGAAGAGTATCTTTTCGGTCAATCCTTTTACTCAGGTATCGGCTCGAGCCCTACTCACGAGGCCTACTCACCGGTGGTCGAACTCNNGAGTACCCTTGACACCCGTTATGACCTGGAGAAGTATTTTTACCGCACCAGCACCACCCAGCAATACACCCTCGGTCTCAGCGGCGGGAGCGCCAGCGATCAATATTATTTTTCCGCCGGCTTCGACAAAGATCTCTCAAATCTACTATTCAACGGTTTCCAACGCATAACGCTCAATGCAAAGAATGGCTGGTCCCTACTGCAGGATAAGATCCATTTCTCTGCGGGTATCGTCTTCACTTCCTCGACGACCACCGATAACAATAGCGGCGTTTCGGGTTCCAATTATCCTTACCTTCAGCTTGCCGATGCGCGGGGGAGGGCCCTCGCAATACCTTACCATCTCAGCACATCCTATATAGATACTGCCGGTAATGGTCAGTTGCTGGACTGGTATTACCGGCCCCTGGACGAGATCAGGTTCGCAGATAATACCACCCGGCTAACAGACTATCGCATCGATCTTTCACTAAAATATCATATACTAAAGGGCCTGGATGCAAATGTCCAATACCGCTATGGAACGGGGCGGTCCGACCAGCAGGATCTTCATACACAGCAGAGTTATTTCACCCGGGACCTTATCAACCAATATACCCTATTGGATAATGGCCAGTTGGTCAGGAAGATTCCCCTGGGCGCCATACTCGACGAGGCCGTCAATACCTACGATTCCCGCAACCTGCGGCTGCAGCTCGATTATAATTATACCGACAGCGAACGGATACACAGCTTCACGGCAATCGCCGGAGCCGAAAGGAGCGATCTCGGGACCCTATCCTCCTCCACTCGTCTTTACGGTTACGATCCGTCTACCCGCACCAGTCAGCCTGTAGATTATAGCACCGAATACACTTTGTATGATCTGCCCTATATTTCCGCCGCAATCCCTTATAAGGAACTGAACTCGTCGGGGACTGAACGCTATATTTCCTATTTCGCAAATGCCAGTTACACCTATCGCCAGCGTTATATATTGACGGGAGGCGCCCGAAAGGACGAATCGAATCTATTCGGGGTGGACGCGAACAAGCGGGGCGTACCTCTATGGACAGCGGGCCTGGCCTGGGATCTCACCCGGGAAGAGTTCTACCGGCTGAGCTGGCTGAAGCGGTGCAAAATACGACTTACGGATGGCTATAGCGGTAATGTGGATCGTTCGATCTCGGCCTTTACGACGATCACTGTCAATAATCCCAATAACTATGGAGCCGTTACTGCCAGTATTAACAATCCACCGAATCCTTCCCTGAGTTGGGAGAAGACCCATATCCTCAATATCGGGCTGGATTTTGCCACATCCGGTGACCGGATAGCCGGTAGTCTGGATGGGTATATCAAGAAGGGGAAGGACCTCATCGGGACCAGCCCACTGGATCCTACTACCGGCAATACCCAGTTCATCGGCAATACTGCCGATATGGAGACTCGGGGGATCGACCTGCAATTGGGTACGAAGAACATCCGGGGAAGCTTGGGCTGGGAGACCCATTTCCTGTTCAGCTATGTCGGCAATGAAGTGACGCAATACAAGATTTTGCCAGCCTCCATCGAAAATTATTTGTTGCCTGGCACTATCAGCCCGCTTATCGGCAAGCCCCTCTATTCGGAGTACGCTCTCCGGTGGAGGGGGCTCGATCCTAAGAACGGGGATCCGCAGGGATGGTATCAGCAACAGGTCAGCAAGGATTACTCGTCCATCATCCAGTCTGCCGATTTTAAAGACCTGCTTTACAAAGGGTCTGCCACCCCCACCATTTTCGGCAGCCTGCGCAATGATATTAGCTGGCGGCGCTTCGGGCTCTCCGTCAATATCGTCTATAAATTGGGTTATTATTTCAGGAGAACTTCCATTGACTATGGAAATGTCTTTAATGGCGTCTCACCGGGCTCTACCGATTTTTACAAACGCTGGCAGCAGCCGGGCGACGAAAAAAAAACCAATACGCCTTCCATGGTCTACCCGGATAATCCCCTGCGCGATGTCTTCTATGATTATTCGGAGATACTGGTTGAGAAGGGCGACCATATTCGATTGCAGGACATCAGGCTGAGCTATGGGCTGGACAAGCGGGAATATAAAAAACTACCGCTCCGCTCCATGCTTTTCTATCTCTATGCCAATAATATCGGTATCCTCTGGAGGGCCAACCATGCGGGGCTCGATCCGGATTACCTGGCTGGTATTCTCAATTCACGGACCCTGGCGGCAGGGATAAAAATTGAATTCTGATATGAAAAAAGCAATCTCTCCCTATCTGGCTTTCTTCCTGCTTATCCCGGGCATACTGTGCTCCTGCAAAAAGCCGGGCTTCCTGGATAAGCCGTCCAGTTCAAAGCTCGTCTTGCCCAATACCCTGTCTTCGCTTCAGGCCCTGCTGGATAATAGCGAGATCATGGAACAGACACCGATGCTGGGTGAGCTCTCCGCGGACAATTTCTACCTGGGCTATACCCTCTGGCAGGGGTTGCCTTCCGAGGAACATAACGGGTATATATGGGCGGCTGATGTTTTCGATGGTCAGACCGGCATCGCGGATTGGGACCTGCCTTACCAGCAGGTCTTCTATGCCAATACGGTATTGGCCGCCCTGGGTGCCCTCACCATCAATAGCGATAGCCTGCAGGAAGCGGGTGAGATCCAAGGCTCGGCGCTCTTTATCCGGGCCTATGCCTTTCACCAATTGGCCCAGGTCTTCTGTAATTCCTATGACCCGGCAACAGCCTCCACGGATTTGGGTCTTCCGCTCCGTCTCAACCCGGATATCGATCCACCTTCCGTGCGTTCGACGGTACAGCAGACCTATGACCGGATCCTGTCAGACCTGGTCCAGGCCCGTAATATCCTTCCATCAACCGTTCCGAAGAACTTTCGCAATCGTCCTTCCCTGCCGGCCATGCTGGCCTTCAAGGCCCGGGTGTATCTTTCCATGCGTGAATATTCACTGGCTGGCCTCTGTGCGGACAGTTGCCTCAAACTTTATGATTCCCTGATGGATTACAATTCCCTGATTGGATCCATGACCCTGGCTATTACCAATCTCAACCGGGAGACTCTCTACCAGGGCAGCTTCCCGCTGAATATCACGGCCTTATTGGGGATAGTCAGCCAATACTGTGTCATTGACTCGACTCTTTTTCGTTCCTATGGCCCGGAAGATCTGCGTCCATCGGTATTTTTTACGACTAACGTGCTGGGACAGCCCATTGCCAAGGGGAGTTATAATGGTACGATCTATCCTTTTTCGGGGCTGGCCATCGATGAGATCCTGCTAATCAGGGCTGAGTGCTATGCCCGGGCGGGCAATGCGATCGCGGCTATGACGGATCTGAATATACTCCTGTTTAACCGATGGAAGACCGGATCATTCCAGCCGCTGACGGCTGCCGGTCCGGGGGAGGCCCTAGCTCTCGTATTGACAGAGCGTAGAAAGGAATTGCTGATGCGGGGATTGCGTTGGACGGATCTTCGTCGTTTGAATAAGGAGGGGGCCGGCATTACCCTGACCCGGGTATTGGATGGGAAGGTCTATCAACTGGCGCCCGGCGATCCGAAATATATACTACCCATTCCCCCGGATGTCATTGCCGGCAGCGGCATGCAGCAGAACCCGCGCTAACCGGACGGGGAAATGGGTAGCTTTACGCTAACGAATCGGTTCGTACTCACCTATTACGCAGGGATTGTAAACATTAGGCTGGGAGATAGGGTTAGGCTGGTAATAAGTACAGATAAGAGGTACTTGATAGCAGTAATATTGGACCCCATACAATCCGGCGGGGAAATAAGTACTGCCTGAAAGATAGTACTGGGTATCTGCGTTGCAGTCTATCCTGGTTTTGATTTTAGAAGCGAAAGCTCCGCCGACGCCCAGGAAGATGGCGAAGGCCATGAATCCAATTTTTGCTTTTCTCATACAATTTGTTTTTTAAGATGAAGAATGGTGTGTTGTTTCTTTCTGCTGCGTTGTAAATAGATACCTGCCAGGGCGACCCCGGTAAAGAATAAGTTGAAATAGAGGTGTTGTTTCCAGCTGAGCGATTTAATAATTCCACCGCAGGAGCAGGGGATGTACTTGAAGAAATGCAGGAGTACGGTTAGCGTATAGATCGTGTAGAAGCTCATCAGGGTCAGGGAAGCCCAGAACCCGGCCAGCCTCGTATATTCCGATAGTAACGCCAGGGAGATCAGCACTTCCGAGACAGGGACGATCCACACTAGCAAGGGCTTCACCTGGGCCGGCAGGGGCTGGTTGCCCATCGCTCCGATAAACTGTCTGAAATCGATGAATTTACTTACGCTGGTGTATAGGAAAAGAATGATCAGGAGGGCGGCGAACAGCTCGATGAGCAACTGCTTTTTCATGATTAATAAGATTAAGGTTTATAAGGATGGTGATCGTGCGTTCAGACCGTGTGACCAGACCGCGTACTCAATGTAAATTTCTAACTAAAATAAGTTTCCTGTTGAAATAAGTAAGGGAAAATTCCATTCATATAAGAAAACAATTAAGTGCAAACATTTAGGTGTAAGCGAATTGTATTCTTTTATGATGGAATAGAGCGGGAAATGAAAGGATAACTATTATTAACCGTTGAGGATCGATTTGATTCCGGTGATGGCAATTTGCAATCCCACACAGCATACAAGAAAGGAAATAAGGCGGTTTATGATGGCCAAAAGAATTGCACTCGTACCAATCAGGTAATCCGTCATTTTTGATCTTGCGCTATGGGCGCTCAAAGCCATTTGCCTTCGAAATTTCCGAATTCTTTTTTTAGGGTATTGAATTTTTTCCGGTAGGCGGTGTAGCGCTTTTTCAATGCCGGATGATCTCCGGTCAGGGAAAGTTTTTTATCGCTCTTGCCGGATTACCTGGCATCTGCCGACAATGACATTTTGCAAAGGTGCATTTCATGCCTTAGTTCATCTATTTCTGTTCGGAGAAGGATGAACTCCTTCTTAAAACCCGCTACTCCGCCTTTTACGGCAGGGTCGCTGTTTTTTGAGGCCAGTTCGGCGACGTAATCATCAAAGATCCGTAAGACATTGATATCCGAATTCATCTCGGCTATCCAGAGCCTGTAGCGGAAATGAAGGGCCATAATTGAGTAAGGATTCGCCATACCGGGTTGTTTTAATCATTGAATGTAGAGATTCCTAACTAATCAATCAACCTATTTATGAAAATTATTGTGCACAATCTAATTCCTTATCTTCATGCATCCCTCTTGAAGAGGCTGCCAAACACGTAGGCGATAGTGTGACCCTTACCAGTAAAGTCTTCGGCGCCTGATACCTGGAGAACGGAGAAAAACAACCTACCCTGATCAACCTGGGCGAAGCCTATCCTCATCAGTTGCTGACCGTTGTCATTTTCGGGACCGAACGCAAGCTCTTTCCGTTCAAGCCTGAAGAACAGTTCGCGGGCAAGGACCTGACCGTGTCCGTGAGATAGAGATGTTTAAGGGTAAACTCCAGACCGTGGTTCAACCGGCCGCCCAGGTCATGGGGAAAGCCGCTAAATAAAACTTCCCTGTTATATTTTATATGGATTGCCGTAAATTAGTGAAAAAAATATCACACATGTCGCTCTGCCCGAAGGGTTTCCCGGAATACGCAGTCTTTTCATGTATAGCCCGGCAACGGCCCTGCCACTGAATCACCTGGTGCAGACTATACTGCACGATCCTGATACTTCCACGCTGACGCCGGGTGAAAGGGAACTGATTGCCACCTACACCTCCAGCCTCAACGAATGTAAATACTGCGCTTCGACCCATGGTGCCATTGCTAAATACCAATTGGATGGCAATGGTGAGCTGGTAGCTCAAGTCATTCGCGATCCGGAGAGGGCGGAAATCAGCAATAAATTAAAAGCCTTGTTGAAAATTGCCGCCAAAGTACAGCAGGATGGGAAAAAAGTATTGTCGGCCGATATAGCTTTCGCCCGGGAACAGGGTGCTACGGACAAGGAGATCCATGATGCCGTGCTGATCGCTGCCGCATTTTGCATGTACAACCGGTATGTGGATGGGCTTGCGACCTGGGCTCCGGATGATCCGGCTGTCTATGACGCTATCGGCAAGCAGCGCGCTACCGAAGGATATATGACCGTGCCCTTCCGCCTCAAGCCGCCTCCCCGATGAGTTCATCCATCGAAATACCGGTATGGCTCTCATTGTATACGCATTTCCCATCGCGTATCAGCAATAGCTGGGGCGATTCATGGCTGACCCGGAAGGTTTCGGCTACCTGGTTGGACAGGGGGCGATACTTTAAGAGGTCCAGGTAATAGAAGTCGAAGGCTGCAGGGGCCTCATTCCGTTCCAGCCTGTTCAGGACCATTTTGCTGATGGAACAACTTGTGCTGTGTTTGAAAATGACCTGGGGGCGGTTGGGGGATTTCGTTCTTATTTCTTCCAATTGCAAGGCGTCGGTCAGTGGTATCCAATTCATAATTTGTAATCTTTGCTTAGTCAATATTTTGCTAAGTTCATAACAACGGCAAATGAAAAAGGTTATCTGCGAAGATAACCTTTGTATATATTTTCTCAAATCCTCCCGGATTGGCTCCGGTCAGCTGATACTTTCCCAGTAGCTGCTTAGCGACTGCCGTACCCAACATAGCCCTGTGTAGCCTTACATCCTCCCATGCCCCTTGAACTGGCACATGAAGTAAAGACGGCGGTAGCGGCAACGGCGAGTACGAGGATTAAAATTGTCTTTCTCATTTTTGTGGTATTTATAATTGAACAATAATTGCCTGGTCGAAAGAGGATATTACCAGGAAATTCAAAGGAAGGGACGCGGAATAAGAGAGTTGTTCGAAGGATAGAGAAAAGACGAATCCACTATTAAGAATATACAAAGTACGTAAAAAAAACGGTACTTGCAAGTTCCGGGCGGCCCGAATCGAAAAATTTTGCTAATATGCTGATCTTGAATACATTTAATTCTCAAACAATATATTTTGAACCTACATTTTATTGCCATCGGCGGCAGCGTCATGCACCAGCTTGCTATCGCCCTGCATAGAAAGGGATATACCATCACCGGCAGCGACGACGAGCTATTCGAGCCGGCCAAAGGCAACCTGGACCGGGAAGGCCTGCTTCCGCCTGCCAATGGATGGTTTCCAGGGAAGATACATGCCGGTCTGGATGCCATTATCCTGGGCATGCACGCGAAAGCCGATAATCCCGAACTGTTGCGCGCCGGTGAGCTCGGCCTGCCGATCTATTCCTTCCCGGAATATATCTATCAGGAGAGCCGGGACAAGACCCGTGTCGTTGTCGGGGGCAGCCATGGAAAGACTACCACGACTTCCATGATCATGCATGTGCTGAGGGCCGCGGGCATGGACTTCGATTACCTGGTAGGCGCCAGGCTCGAAGGATTCGAACAATCCGTCAATATTACGCATGCGCCCCTGATCGTCTGCGAGGGGGATGAATACCCTGCCAGCACCCTGGAAAAGAGGCCTAAGTTCCATTTTCTTTTTCCACATATTGCTATCCTCACCGGCATTGCCTGGGATCATATTAATGTCTTTCCTACTTTTGAGAATTACCTGGACCAGTTTCGGACCTTTATCGACAAAATAGAGCCCGGAGGCGTATTAATTTACAATCAAACCGACCCCGTTCTCTCGGCCCTGGTAGAAAAACATCCCCATCCGGTTCGTAAGATCGGGTATGCGATCCCGGTACATGCGATAGAAAACGGCACGACAGTTGTGGAGTTGGAAGGGCATCGGGGGAAACTGAAGGTTTTCGGGGATCATAACCTGCTGAACTTGCAGGCTGCATTCCTGGCTTGTAAGGAATTGGGTGTAGAGGCGTCGGCCTTCGTATCCTTCATGGGAAGTTTTACCGGGGCAGCCAAAAGGCTCGAGTTGCTGGCGGCCAATGAGCATACCAGTGTTTACCGCGATTTCGCGCATGCACCATCCAAGGTGAGGGCGACTATGGAAGCGGTTAAAAGGCAGTTTCCGGGAAGGCGGCTCATCGCCGTCCTCGAACTGCATACTTATAGCAGCCTTAACGAGGCGTTCATGGACCAGTACCGGGGCTCCCTGGATCCGGCCGATATTGCGGCGGTATTCTATTCGAAGCATGCCCTGGAGCTGAAGCGCCTGCCCGACCTGCCCCGTGAAAAAGTATTGGACGGATTTGGAAGGCAGGATCTGGCGGTCATCAACCGGAAAGAAGGATTGGTGGAATGGCTCGGGCAACATTCTTTTGAAAATGCTACCTTGCTGCTAATGAGCTCGGGCGACTATGACGGATGGGATATAGCCGGCTTTGCCAAAGCAATTTCCCGATCGTAAGATTTCTCAATAGATTTCTCAATAATAATTACCAGGAAGGAATGTTACAACTTAAAAAACCGCTTGCTTTTATCGACCTCGAAACGACCGGTATCAACCTTGGGAGCGATCGGATCGTCGAGATTGCCATTGTTAAGATCATGCCAGACGGGAAAAAGATCATCAAGCGCAAACTGATCAACCCGGAAATGCCGATCCCCCAGACCTCCATCGATATACATGGGATCACCGATGAGATGGTAAAGGATGCGCCCAGTTTCAAACAGGTCGCCAATGAACTGAAGCAATTTCTTGACAACTGTGATCTTGCGGGGTATAATTCAAACCGCTTCGATATTCCACTGATGGTAGAGGAATTTTTACGTATCGGGATGGAGTTTGACAATAAGGGCAGAAAGTTATTAGATGTGCAGAAAATATTTCATATGATGGAACCCCGCACCCTGAGTGCTGCTTACCGTTTTTATTGCAGTAAGACACTTGAAGGGGCACATGGTGCAGAAGCGGATGCGGCGGCTACCTGGGAAGTGTTGGAAGCCCAGGTAGTCCGATATCCCCAGTTGGGCAGCGATGTAGATAGCATCCTCAAATGCGTAGGGGAGGACCTGACCGTCGATTTCGCCCGTCGTTTCATTTTTGAGAACGGGGTGGAAGTATTCAATTTCGGAAAGCACAAGGGAAGGCCCGTTGCCGATATCTTAAAGGCCGAGCCTCAATATTATGACTGGATGATGAAGGGGGACTTTCCTCTGCATACCAAGCAGAAGCTGACAGAGATATTTAACCGTACCCTGTTAAAAAAGGGATAAAACCACCCAAACACCTTGAAAAACCGTATTTTTGTTTTATAAGTCACTATTGTCAGTTGGAAAAAATAGTAATCATACCTACTTACAACGAAAAGGAGAATATATCCAATATCCTCGAAGCGATCTTCAAATTGAAGGAAGATTTTCATGTGCTCGTGATCGATGACAGCTCACCGGATGGTACTGCTCAGATCGTAAAAGATCTCCAGCAAAGCTATCCCGGGCAGCTTTTCCTCGAAGAAAGATCCGGCAAGCAAGGGCTTGGAACGGCCTATATCCACGGTTTCAAATGGGCGGTTCGTAATGATTACCAGTTCATCTTCGAAATGGATGCCGATTTCTCCCATAATCCCAAAGATCTCAAACGTCTCTATGAAGCCTGCAAATTTCAGGGTGGGGATGTGGCCATAGGTTCCCGGTATGTGAAGGGAGGCGGCATTGTGAACTGGCCGAGGAACAGGGTATTCCTATCGCGGGGGGGCTCTCTTTATACACGCCTGATCACCTGGATGCCGGTGCACGACCCCACGGCCGGTTTTGTATGTTACCGTAAAGACGTACTTGAAACGATCAATTTCGACCAAATCCGTTTTGTCGGATATGCCTTCCAGATCGAGATGAAATTTGCGAGCTGGAAGCTTGGTTTTAAAATAATAGAAGTGCCGATCATTTTCGAGGATCGTAAGTTCGGCGTTTCGAAAATGAACAAGGGCATCGTTAAAGAAGGGATCCTGGGCGTACTCAATTTACGCTGGCAAAGCCTGTTTAAAAACTATCGCCGGAGGGTGAAGAACGATTCTGTCCTGGCCATGCATTCTTTCTCAAAGGATGCTATCGCGGAAAGCAAATAATTTGAAAAGGTCATTCGTCCAACTACATATCGCCGTCTTCCTCGCCGGGTTTACCGGCATCCTGGGTAAGCTGATCACGCTTAATGAAGGTTTGCTGGTATGGTATCGTTTGCTGATCACCGCGGTGACTCTTTGGGTGATCGAGATCTCCGCAAAGTATTTCCGATGGGGAAGACCGGTCAAAGCGGCTGGAAGATTTGAAGCAGTAGCAGAATCTTTCGAAATAGCCGGGGAACTTGGGCTGGTCGGACCGGCCGAACCCGTTGAAGCGGTCAGGCTTTTTATGCCGACAGGTCAGGCTGAAGGATCCGGCCGCCTGGATCGTAAAGACTTGCTGAGGATCGCAGGCATCGGGGGCATTGCCGCCCTGCATTGGGTCTGTTTCTATGGCAGTATCAAATATTCCAATGTATCGGTGGGTCTGGTCTGTCTCTCCTCGATCGGTTTTTTTACCGCCCTGCTGGAGCCCATTCTGCTGGGTCATCGGCACGATCCGGTCGAATTATTGCTGGGACTATTGGTGATAGCGGGCATTGTGTGCATCTTCAGCTTCGATCCGCATTATAAGACGGGCATCCTGATAGGAATGCTCTCCACCCTGCTGGGAAGCATTTTCCCGATACTCAATAAACGTATGCTGGAGCGGGTATCGGCTTCTACCCTAACCCTCTATGAGCTGAGCGGCGGCTTTATCTGCCTGAGCCTGCTGATGCCTCTCTACCTATATTTTTTCCCTACCCGTTATCTCTTTCCAAATGCAGGCGACTGGGGATGGCTGCTGATTCTCAGTTGGATCTGCACGGTCCTGGCCTTCCGTCTCTCCATGAACGCCCTGCGGCACGTTTCGGCCTTTACGGTCAACCTCAGTTATAACATGGAACCGGTCTACGGTATCTTCATGGCCTTTGTCGTCTATCGCGAGGACCGGTATCTCAACGGGGGTTTCTACGCCGGCTTTGCCTGCGTGATCTTGGCCATCGGCCTGCAAATGGGGAGGCTTTGGTATTTGCATAAGAAGCGGCCTGTCACCGGGTGATAGGGGGTGGTCGGCTTCTATGAAAGAATTTTAGTCCGTTCTCAAGCTCTTGACCGGGTTGGCAACGGCCGCTTTGATCGTCTGAACGCTTAAAGTGATCAGGGCAAACAGCAGCAGCAGGGCAGCGCTTAGCGCGAATACCCACCAACTGATAGCCGTCCGGTAGGCAAAATCTTCCAACCACTTATATGACGCCCACCAGGCCAGGGGGGCGGCGATCAGAAAGGCAAGGAGAACTAATTTTACAAATCCCCCTGACAAAATCGATACGATGTTTGTCAGGGAAGCTCCCAGGACCTTTCTGATACCGATCTCTTTGGTGCGTATGTTCGTGGTATGGATCACCAGGCCTAACAATCCGAGGCAACTGATGAAGATCGTCAGTCCCGTAGCCCAGAACAGGAGGCGGGAGGTGTTTGTTTCGCTCTCATAGAATTTGGCAACGGTTTCGTCGACAAAGGCATAGTCGAAATCAGCCCCGCCGTACAGCTGTTTGTAGGCTTTCCGGATCTTCGCAATCCCGTGCTGCCAGGTTTCGCCATTGCTTCCCATCGGTCTTAACCTGATATGGAATTGAGAACCGGGCATCCCGGCGAATGCCAGCGGCCCAATTGCCGTATGCATGGACCTTTCATGAAAGTCCCCCATGACGCCAACGATCGGCAGGTCTTTACCGCTATAGCTCAACCGCTTATTCAGGATGTCTTCGGGATGCGAAAAGCCCAATAATTTTGCATAGGTCTCGTTGATCATCACTTCCCGAGCGGCTGCGCAGGTTTTCCATGCGGTTCGAGCCCGCGCGGGTCCAGTCCCTTGGCACCTGTGCGGAGATGATATAATCCTTGTTGTAACCCAGGTCTTTGCTGAAGAAATATTGTACCTGCTGCGAAATGATGATCGCACCGATAAAGACGATGGCCGCGGTGCCGAATTGGAAGGCCACCAAAGACTTACGCAGAAGCACATTCTCCTTAACCGAAACCAGCTTCCCCTTCAGGGCGTCGACGGCTTTTAAAGAGGA
>PLXD01000100.1 GCA_003151295.1 Chitinophagaceae bacterium
ATCCTCGGAGGGGACGATACCGAGACCGTCGATCATTTTGTAGACAGGCACCCCAACGATGTACTCGTTTTTGGTCCCAATGGCGAGACGGTACGAGCCAGGACGGTGAACCAGAAACGCATGGTAGGGGCAATCGAAAAGAACGATATCCTCTTTGCGATCGGGCCTGCCGGTACCGGTAAGACTTATACGGCTGTGGCGCTGGCCGTGAGGGCACTGAAGAACAAAATGGTCAAGAAGATCATCCTGACTCGCCCTGCCGTAGAAGCGGGCGAAAACCTGGGCTTCCTNNACCTGAAAGAGAAGATCGATCCCTACCTGCGCCCCTTATATGACGCGCTGGACGATATGATCCCGGCCGATAAACTGGGCTACTATATGACAACCCGGACGATAGAGATCGCTCCGCTGGCTTATATGCGCGGCCGTACCCTTGACAATGCCTTTATTATTCTCGATGAGGCGCAGAATGCAACCGACCTGCAGATCAAAATGTTCCTCACCCGTATCGGCGCCAATGCCAAAGCCATCATTACGGGCGATCTCACGCAGATAGATCTGCCTAAAAACCAGAAAAGCGGGCTGGCAAAGGCCCTTTATATCCTTAAGAACATCGATGGCATATCGCATATCGAGCTGGATGAGGAAGATGTGGTCCGCCACCGGCTGGTCAAGGCGATCATCAAAGCCTATGAAAGAGAAAAAAATGAAGAAGGCGGAAGCAGACCAGACGCTACTTACAGGCCTGAAAATAAGTAATCGATACCCCTTTGATTGGAAAACTACCCTGGGCCTGTAGAAATATCTGCAGGCTTTTTTTATATTTGCTATTATGATAAAGAAACTGATCATCCCAACCCTGGCCCTTTGGCTGGCTGCCTGCAACAACGAGACTTCTTTCAGAAAGGCGGAAGACGCCCAGGATGCAGGCCGCGAATTCATCCGTGCTTCCCTGGACGGCAACTACGACAAGGCCCGGTTCTATCTGTTTGCCGATTCGACCAATGAGATGTTGCTGAATAAATGGCGAAAGGATTTCGATCAATTGAACCCGGAATCCAAGAGCAAGTACAAGGAGGCCAATATCCTGCCCATAAACATCCAGACGCAGAACGACTCCGTTACAAGCTATACTTACGCAAACAGCTACAAAAAAGATACCACCACCATTAAAATAGTCCGGATCAACGGCGAGTGGCTGGTAGACCTTAAAGAGATCCTGAACGATAAAAAATAGCTCATAATAACTAGTAACTATGATGACAGTATCACATCCCTGGCATGGTGTTCCAATTGGTGAAAATGCCCCCAGGACCGTCAATGCGATCATCGAGATCCCCCAGGGGTCGAGGTGCAAGTATGAGATCGACAAAGATAGCGGTCTCCTGAAATTAGACAGGGTGATCTATTCATCCTTCTATTACCCTGTCAATTACGGATTCATTCCCCAGACCTACGGCGATGACAAGGATCCGCTGGATATCCTGGTCATCACTTCCCTGCCTGTGCAGGCCCTTTGCCTGATGGAAGCCAAGGTAATGGGCGTCATGCAGATGGTAGACAGCGGAGACGCCGACGACAAGATCATTGCGGTAGCCGCCAAAGACCCCAGCGTCAATCACTATAACAACCTTGAAGAGTTGCCCAAGCATTTTTTCGAAGAGCTCCGGCATTTTTTCGAAGAGTATAAAAAGCTGGAGAACAAGACGGTCGTAGTAGAGGAATTCGGCGATAAGACGACGGCCCTGCGTGTCATCGAGGATGCGGCCCGTTACTATAAGGATAAATTTAAAAAACAAGGTTAAGGCATCCGGGGAGGAGACAATCCTGATCATGACAATACTTGTTTTCACGCTGGTCATTCTCTTAGGCTCACTGCTGGCTGGTTTCCTGGGCTCCCTCACCGGTCTGGGCGGCGGGTTCGTGATCATTCCCCTGCTCACCTTAGTGTTCGGCATAGACATACGCTATGCGATCGGCGCTTCCCTGGTAGCGGTCATAGCCACTTCTTCAGGCGCCGCATCGTCCTATGTAAAAGAAGGCATTACCAATATGCGGCTGGGCATGTTCCTGGAGATTGCTACGACCCTCGGGGCGGTGGCAGGGGCTTTCCTGGCCGTCTATACCTCCACGCATATCATAGCGATCCTTTTCGGGTTCATCCTCATATTTTCGGCCATCCTTTCCTTACGCAGAAAGGATGAGACGGCTTTGACCCCTTCGGCAAGCATGCTGGCCCAAAGGTTGAAACTGAACAGTTCCTATCCGACGCCGCAGGGGGTGATCGATTATTCGGTCACCAATGTCCCCGGCGGCTTTCTCATCATGCTGGGTGCGGGTATTCTCTCCGGTCTGTTGGGCCTGGGAGCCGGCGTGTTAAAAGTATTGGCCATGGATAATGTCATGCGTGTCCCTTTCAAAGTGTCGACTACGACCAGCAATTTTATGATCGGGGTCACCGCTGCCGCCAGCGCCGGGATCTATCTTTACCGGGGCTATATCGATCCTGGCCTGTGCATGCCGGTTGTCCTGGGTGTGCTGGCCGGCGCCTTTCTAGGCTCAAAAGTGCTTGCCCGGGCAAATTCGCATTCTTTACGGACCGTATTTGCCTTTATCATCCTGGTGATTGCGCTGGAAATGCTATATAATGGTTTTACTAAGAAGATATGAACCCATAACATGAACCCGCATGAAAAAATTCAGGCATGACAGGGATATCCAGCTGATGATCGGAAACCTGCTAAGAGCGGGGGTGGTACTGGCTTTTTTCATTGTGCTTGCCGGGGCGGTCATCTACCTGTTCCGTCATGGGAACGAGCTCCCGGAATATCATGTATTCCAGAGAGGCCTGAATAATTTCCACACTTTCTCCGCTATCTGGGAGGGCCTACTGGCAGGTCATGGCCGGGCCATCATACAATTCGGCATCGTCGTCCTCATCCTCACGCCTATTTCGCGGATCGCATTTTCGGTGATCGGCTTCCTGCTGGAAAAAGACTATCTCTATGCGGGTATCACCCTGGCGGTACTGGCTATTATCATCAGTAGCCTGATAGCAGGCATGGGTGCCTGAAAACGGCGTGAACCATTTAATAGGCGTGAACCATTTAATAATTGATGACTCTTTTAATAAGCCGGAGGCTATGCGTGCGCTTGGAATTTTCCGAATGAATGATCCCCATGTTATCGATCTTATCGATCCTGACTTTCCCGGATGCATGAACGATCTCATGGTCGTTTAAAAGGATCCCGACATGTGTGATCTTCCCTTCCGCGTTATCGAAAAAGGCCAGATCGCCTGTATGGGCTTCCTGCAGGAAACCGACTTGCTCGCCCTGGGTCGCTTGCTGATAAGCATCACGAAGTAATGGAATGTTGAAAAATTTAAAAACGGTCTGGCTAAAGCCGCTGCAATCGATGCCGAATACCGTTTTGCCTCCCCACACATAAGCCGTGTTCAGAAATTTAAAGGCCAGTTGCCTCAGCGCTTTCGGATCCTTCTTAACGCCGGAAGGGGACCAGGTCCTGCCTTTATAGTGCACTTTATTCTTTCGCCAGGAGGCATGGCCATTCTTAATGGCGGTGAGCGAGCTGCCCAACGGCACCTGCATCGGATGCCCGTTGTACTCCAGTTCGTTCACCCATTCCGGTGTGAGATCGTTCTCCCAGTGATCATATTCCGGCGAGTCGATCTCCGTCACATGACTGGCCTGGCACCAGCCCTCATAGCTGTCATACCGGCAACGGATCCGGATCCAATTGTCCTTTTCCTGCTCCAGTATTTCACAACATTCGCCAAATACCTGCTGGCTTACCATTTCGCTTCTATGGGACATCTCAGCCCTTAAGGGGCTTACCGGGACGCAACAAACAGCTCTGATCATACAAGGGTGTTAAATTCGATGGAGTGAATTTATTAAAAAAAACAACAGCCCGATTATTTATGCATTTTTTTCTGTTTTGCATCTTAGAGGAAGAAATTCCCTATTTTTCCTGCTGTGAATAAAGACCCGTTCATCCATACTACCGACCAGGAATTACTCGACCGCTATTATTCCGACCGGAATAATGACTGGCTGGGCATCCTGCTGGAACGCTATACGCTCCTGCTGCTGGGAGTGTGCATGAAATACCTGAGAAATGAAGAAGAAGCCAAGGACAGTGTTCAACAGGTCTTTGTAAAGATCATCACGGAGCTTCCCAGGTATAAGGTGGTTTATTTTAAGTCCTGGATCTATACCGTGGCCAGGAATTATTGCCTCATGAAACTAAGGGATCGCCATGAGAAGGCCCCTGCCGGGATGATGGATACGATGATCGCCTCTTATGACGAAGAATCCCCGGAGAAAATCCACCTTGAAAAAGACCATTTGCTGGATCTGATGACGGAGTCCCTGGAAGAATTGGGGAAAGAGCAAAAACTCTGCGTAACTTTGTTTTACCTGGAGAAGAGATCGTACCAGGAGATCGCGGATACCACGAAATTTACCATGATGCAGGTAAAAAGTCACATTCAGAACGGCAAGAGGAACCTGAAATTATTATTAGAAAAAAAGAGGAAACAGTGAACCCTGATCTGTTGAACATATTATCCAATAGTAATAAGGACATTGACAACCAGTTGCTGATGGACTACCTCAGCGGCAAACTTTCCGGCAAGGAGAAGCATGCCGTGGAAGAATGGATGGCTGACAACGAGTTCATGAACGATGCCATGGAGGGCCTGGAAAGCATTCCCGATAAAAAGAACGTTCAGGTATACGTCGAGGAGTTGAACAGAAGCCTGCAAAAAAGTCTTCAAAAAAGAAAGAAGCGCCGGGAAAAAATGCGCCTGAAAGACAGCCCCTGGACTTACCTGGCGATCCTGGTCATCCTCGTATTGTGCATCGCCACTTATTACATTCTCCATCGTTTTCTGGGAATAGGGCACCTGCCGGATAAGCATTGATTGAGCCAGCCTTGATCGGGTAAGCCTTGATCGGGTAAGCCTTGATTGTGGCAAATTTTTAGTTATTTTGGACTCAATATTCCCCGTATGTATAAAATAGCCGTATTCTTTCTCCTGATGGTCAGTTTTGAGAGGCTTTCCGCACAGCGGATCAGTTATATCGTCTCCTTTCCCGACCTCAACCACCACGAAGCCCAGGTACAACTGATCGTCAGCGACCTGCCTACCCGGTCTACTGTTTTCAGGATGAGCCGTTCTTCTCCCGGTCGGTACGCCACCCATGAATTCGGTAAAAACGTGTACGATGTGAAGGCATTTGATCTTCAGGGGAAGCCGTTTACGGTCAACCGGCTGGATGGAGATGTTTACGAGGTAATCCGGCACGGAAGCTACGTACGGATACAATATACCCTTTATGGCAATTATGCGGATGGAACTTATGTCTGCATTGACCCTGCCGCCATTCATCTTAATATGCCGGGTGCTTTTATGTGGGCAAAAGGGTTGGATAATATCCCTATCAGCATTCATTTCAATGTCCCGGACGAACTCCACTGGAACATAGCTACGCAATTACAGCCTACCAACGATCCCTGGACTTTTACGGCGCCGGGGCTTCAGTATTTTATGGATTGCCCTACCCGGATCGGTGATCTCCGGTACCGGAAATGGGAGGTAAAGAACCCGGATGGAAAGTCCTATTCCTTTCGCATCGCTTTTGAGGCAGACGGAAGCGATAGCCTGCTGACCGCGTTCAGCGGGAAGATCCAAAAGATCGTACAACAGGCCCAAGCAGTATATGGCGAAACTCCCAAATACGATTACGGAACCTATACGTTCCTGGCCAGCATCAATCCCTATGTGCACGGAGATGGCATGGAACACCGTAATTCCACCATGATCAGCATACCTGCAAAGTTTGGCGGAGAGGATGAACTGACCGAAGTATTTGCTCATGAATTCTTCCACTGCTGGAATGTGGAGCGTATCAGGCCAAAGACCCTGGAGCCCTTCAATTTTGAAAAAAGCAATATGAGCAATGAGCTCTGGTTTGCCGAAGGCTTCACCCAGTACTATGGGGATCTGCTGGTGCTGAGGGCGGGATTGGAAAAAAATGAGGATTGGCTGCGCAATGTCGCGGGCCTGATCAATACCCGATTGAATAGCCCCGGCGCAAAATATTATTCCCCGGTGGAATGCAGCCAGGAGGCGGTATTCGTAGATGCGGGCATTTCGATCGATAAGACCAATTATCCCAATCACTATACCTCCTATTATCCTTATGGAGCATCGATCGCATTAGCCCTGGATCTCGAATTAAGAGGTAACCATCACAAGACGCTTGACGACCTGATGCAGGCAGCCTGGAAAAAATACGGCAGGACGGAACAGTCTTATACGGTTGACGGCCTGCAAGATCTCCTGGGCGACCTGACCGGCGACTCTAAATTCGCCAAAGATTTTTTTGCAAAATATATCAATGGCCATGATCCCATCGATTACAATGCTCTTTTGTCCAAAGCCGGTTATCTTGTCAAAAAAGCGGGCGAAGGCAACCCCTGGATAGGCAATACGCGGTTTTCAGAGAAGGAAGGACTGGTCATTGCCAGCAATACCCTGCGTAATGAGCCCCTGTATGATGCCGGGCTGGATATCGATGACCGCATCGAAAAGCTCGACGATCGGCCCGTGAGTAAGATAGCCGATCTGACCGCCCTGCTGACCACCCATAAGCCCGGGGAAAAATTGAATATCCTTTACAGGNNGTGTTACAGGAGAATCCCGCATGGGAGGTCATCAGCTTTGAGAAAGCGGGTATGCCGGTAAGTCCCGAAATGCTCCGTCTCAGGGAGGAATGGTTGAACGCCAAGGCGCGCTAATTCCTCGCTAATTTTGCTAATAGATTTTAAAATATTGGCAGACAAATTATTACATAATTTAATTGAATTAAATATTTAGATAAATCATTGAATTGAAAATGGCGATCAGGAAAGCGATACCAGAAGACCAGGAAGGAATCAAAAGCCTGCTGGATCAGTTGGAATACCCTGGAACGGAAAAGTTCCTGGCGACAAATATAAAAAGGTCGACAGAACGCCCGGACGAGGCGCTGCTGGTTTTTGAAGAAGACGACGAACCATATTTATATAATCATAAAATATTGGCTTTCATATCATTACACTTCATACCTCAAATTACTCTTGAAGGTTATTTTGCAAGGATCAGTTACTATTCCGTGGACCAGGATGCGCGAAGCGGGGGATTGGCAGGCAACTGGAAGCGTATTGTGATATGAAGAATCGCCGAAATATTTTATTAAGAGATTATTATAGCCGGCATAGCGGAAGTTAAAATTTGGGCAAGGGCATAGGAATTGCACAACTATACCAGGCAGTATATTTCTGCTCTTAAAAAATGATAGCTATGGCTATGCTACAACACATTCAAAAGTGGAGCGCCACTCATCATCCCAGATGGTTGGTGGTCTTGCGTGTCGCATTAGGTCTATGCCTGTTTGCCAAAGGCATCGTTTTCATCAGTAATACGGTATTATTGGAGCAACTGTTGGGAAATGCTTCTATGGGAGGAAATCCGGGGTGGCTTTTCATGGTCATCACCGGGGCGAACCTTTTAGGGGGATTTATGCTTATCGTCGGCCTGATGACCCGCTTGGTTGCTTTATTGGAGATACCCATTCTTGTTGGCGCCATTATCTTTATCAATGCGCAAAAACAGGGGTTTGCGGTCGGATCGGAACTGGGCCTGGCTATTTTGGTGCTGCTGCTATTGATCTTTTTCCTGATAGAAGGAGGTGGACCGCTCTCTTTGGATAATTATTTCCACAAGAACAAGGCAAGCGGGTCCCAGGGAACGACCTTCCCATAAAATCCGGTAATTAGTGAGTGGT
>PLXD01000104.1 GCA_003151295.1 Chitinophagaceae bacterium
GGCTTTTCAGGGGAGCGCCCGCGTAGGTCACCCATACGGAGCTGTCCGAACTTTTTTTATGGCTATCCCAGAGATCGCCGATATCTTTTGCTGCATTTTCGGGTGAAGAAGAGACCAGTACCCGGTAAGCCGACTGGATAATGGAGCGTTGCGGCGACACCAGTTCCCAACCCAGGTGCGGTCGCGGCTTGTCCATGCCCAACGGATCGCGGATGGCTTCGCACAAAAGACGCTGTATCTGAACAGCCTGGGCCATAGCCGTCAGTTGAAGTAGAGAAACAAGCGCCGGTAACAGGAAATTCTTTCTCATTAACACGAAGCAGGGGAATGGTTGCTATAAAGAGAGCCCTCCGGCGCCGGGATACTCACCAGCAAACTATCNNTTAGTGAATTAGTGAATTAGTGAATCGGTCATTTGTTTCGCGTCATTGGGTCATCAGGTCATTGTTTTTGTCTTTTGTCATTGTCAACTGCTACTGCCCACTGCTACTGCCAACTGCCTACTCACTTCGCAGGCTCTTCACGGGGTTTGCCAATGCTGCTTTTATGGATTGGAAACTAATGGTTATCAAAGCGATGCCAACGGCTAACAATCCGGCCAGGAGAAAGATCCACCAGTTTATATCAATCCTGTAAACAAAACCCTGCAGCCATTTATTCATGACCCACCAGGCAAAAGGAGTGGCGATGACAAAGGCGATGGCCACGAGTTTCATGAAATCGCGGGAGAGCAATCCGACGATACCCCGTACACTTGCGCCCAGCACTTTGCGGATACCGATCTCCTTCATTCTTTGTTCGGCGATAAAAGTAGCCAGTCCGAATATACCCAGGCAGGAGATGAGGATCGCCAATACGGAGAAGATCATCGCAATCTCCCCTACGCGTTGCTCAGCCCGGTACATCTCATTAAAGGATTCATCCAGGAAGCGATAGCTGAACGGCATACCTGGCGCCATCGTTTTCCATTCATTTCTGATCTGTTTGATGAGGGGGTTGATATTGGCAGTGTTCACTTTGAAAGAGGCGAGCCCCGTGCTTCTCTGCAAGGCAAAAATAAGGGGCCCTACCGGCGAGTGCAGGGATTCAAAATTGAAATTCTTTACGAGCCCGACGATGGGGTGAGCGGTCGCCTTCCCGTCATCGATCGTATATATATTCTTCCCGACCGGATCTTCGTAGCCCAGGATCCGGGCCGTCGCCTCATTGATGATCCACGAGGAGGAGTCCATGCCGAAACCGGGCGAGAAATTCCTGCCTTTCAGCAGTTTGATCCCCATCGTTTCCAGGTAACCGTAGTCGATGCCCCAGTACTGGGCGTTGAAACTATTGGCTGCAGCAGCGACGGGGTCTTTGAAAACATTATACGCGTTGCGCGAGGAATTGGATACCGGCAGGTAGGCGCTGAGGGTGCCGCTTTTTACGCCGGACAACTGTATCACCTGTTTTTTAAAAGGCTCGGCGTTATTACCCAGGGCATCGGCCGCGTTAATGATAAGGACCTGTTCTTTATTAAACCCGAGGTCCCGGGTTTGGATAAAGTGAAGCTGCCTATAAACTACAATAGTCCCGATGATCAGCATGATGGAAGTAGTGAACTGGAATACGACCAATGCGCTTCGCAGGCCACCGCTTCTTGTGCCCATCTTCAATTTGCCTTTCAGTACTTCGATCGGTTTGAACCCGGAAAGAAAAAAGGCGGGGTAGCTGCCCGCGAGCAGACCGACCGCAAAGGGCAAGGCCAGCAGCAGCGGTAAGATCACCGGCGAGAAAAGGCTCGCCATGCTCATCGACTTGGCCGCCACCGAATTAAACAGGGGCAAGGCCAGAAAGGCAATGCCGATAGCGATCAGCAAGGACAGCAAGACCATCAGTGTGGACTCCGTGAGGAACTGCATGACCAATTCTTTCCGCTCGGTGCCCAGCACTTTGCGGATACCTACTTCCCTGGCTCTCCCAGCGGAGCGGGCCGTCGTGAGGTTCATGAAATTGATACAGGCGATGAGTAATATCAACAACGCCACGGCCGAGAAAATGGTCACATATTGTATGCTGCCCGAGGGGCTTATCTCTTCGCCGGCTTGCCTGTCGGAATGCAAATGGATGCTGGTGACGGGGGTCAGCAAAAATTTGATCCTGTTGCCTGCTTTTTCAAATTCCTCCACGCTGCTCATATTTAAATCCTTCAACACGGGGGCGAAATATTTCAGGATATACCCGTTCAGTTCTTTTTCGAAGACCTTTGCATCCGGTCCCGGTTTCAGCACCAGGTAAGTATAAAAGTTGCTGTTGCCTGTCTGTCCCCATTGATAATTCAGGCTCTTCATCGAGAACAGGATATTGAAGTCGAAATGTGTGTTCCTGGGGATATCTTTGATGACCGCATTCACCTTATAAGGTACATCTTTGCCATCCTGCTTTACGGCGAGTGTCTTTCCGACAGCGTCTGCGGAGCNNATCGCCTTCGAGCGCAGGAAATTTAAAGACGTTGAAGAAGGTCGAGTCCACATAGGCCGTATTGTCCTCGGTGATATATTCATTGCCTTTCCCGATCAGCTTGTTCGCCATACTGGGGTCATTACGGCTATAGAAGATCCGCGTATATTCTTCCACCTGGGGATAGTCATTTTTAAGCTTGGGCCCTATGGGATCTCCGATCTGGGCCATTCGCACTTCCTGGCCACCCCAGCGGGAATCCAAATCGATACGATAGATGTTCCCTGCTTTGTCATAGTATCGGTCGAAGCTCAGTTCATCCATTACGTACAAGGCGATCAGCAGGAAACTGGATAGGCCGATGGCCAGCCCGACTATATTGATAAAGGAGAACGTCTTGTTACGCACAAGGTTTCTCCAGGCGACTTTGAGGTAATTTTTTATCATACTTACTAATGACCAAAAGGAATGCCTGTTTTACATCGATTTGATAATCAAATTCATGAATATTAAAAGATCGGCCTGCTTGTCCGTTTTCGATACAAACGGAGTCCGGTTCCGGCAATAAGATCGGCGCGCTGAACAAGTCCATGACCGCCCTGCCGGATCGCTGAGACCACCGGACCGTTGAGACCAAAGGCCAGCACATCGAAAACCGAAATCCGGCAGGTCCGAGGGCACGCTCCCCCAAACATCTTCCCAAAAAAGGAAAAATGTCTTTTGCAGGGAAATAGTCGCATTTTCGGAACAGCCGTAAATATTGATTGTTAACTAGTTGTGCTTTGGCATCGTTTAGGCTAACAGGAGGTTACCAATACAAAGACAAACTATGAAGACCCAGATCCCTACCCTGAACCAACCCAAAATTCTCCTCCTGTCCCTTGCAGCTTTTTTCCTGCTTATCACGGGAGAAATCAACGCTCAGCCTTGTACGCCCCAGGGAAACCAGACCAGCTATGGAACCAATAATGTCTGGATCGGCTATGTATATAATGGAGAAAATTTTAATACCTATGAGGGTTATGTGACCGAGGGCAATGCTTCGAGCCCCAATTTCTATGAGACTTTCGGCAACCCGGCGAACTACAATACGAATGGTTGTTCCGTTGTCACGACTAATAATTTCAGTGTCAAGTACAAACTAACAGAAACCCTGGCCAGTGGAACCTATGTCATAACAGTCGGGGGCGACGATGGATACCGATTTAGCATCGACGGCGGAAACACCTGGACGATCAATAACTGGAACGATCAGTCCTATACGACGACCAGCGATACCCTGACCCTAAGTGGAACCTATAACCTGGTACTTGAATATTATCAGGCCCACGGCCTGAGCGTTGCTTCGTTCAACCAGACCCAGATCTGTGTAACCACCGGCAACCAGACGGTCTATGGCACAAACAATACCTGGATCGGGTATCTCTACCAGGGGATGGCCTTCAATACCTATAAGGGGACTATTACCGAAGGGAATTCCGGCAATCCTACTTTCGACGAGAATTTCGGCAATCCTTCCGGCACCAATGTGACCTATAATACGAGCGTTTGTTCGATCCAGACACAGCAATTCAGCGCCCGTTACCGTCTTCAGAAGACACTGGCTGCCGCGACCTATGTATTTACGGTTGGCGGCGACGATGGCTTCCGTTTCAGCTTAGACGGCGGGAACACCTGGGTCATCAACAAATGGAATGATCAAAGCTATGTTGTAAGCAGCTATACAGCTATACTCAGCGCCGGGACCTACAACATGGTGTTGGAATACTACCAGAACGGAGGCGCCGACAGGGTCTCTTTTAATTACTCGTCGAGCATCCTGCCCATCACTCTTATCAGCTGGTCCGCGAAGCCCATCACTGCCAGCCAGACACAATTGCTATGGACCTGTACGGATGCCGTCAATTTTGATCATTTCATCGTACAAAGAAGCGCCGACGGCAGCTCCTTTTCGGATGCCGCGACCGTTTCGGGCGATGCCAGCAGCGGCAACATGTCAAATGGCCAGGAATCCTGGTCGTATATGGATAACTATTCCTATACCGGCAGCCTGTACTACCGGTTGGCGATGATCGATAAAGACGGGACGGTCACGTATTCGAAGGTCATCCTCTTATCGGAACAGGGCGGGCCGAAGATCAGCATCTACCCTACCGTCGTAGAAAGCGGCACTGTATTCGTCGAATCCGCGCAGCCGGTCAACCAGGTAAAGTGGGAATTATTCGACATGAGCGGCCGCAAGCTTGCCCAACAGGAATGGGCGGTACTCAGCGGGCGTCNNCTCATCTGACGGCGGGCTCTTATATAGCCAGGCTGACGGCTAACAACACCGTGCTAGCCAGGCAGATCCTGATGGTACGGTAAGGAAGGGGCCTTTCTCCTTTTCCACTTATTGCACCGGGCTGCCATCCCTTTTTTCCTCGCTGGCGCTCCTGATGAGCAGGTCACCGGGGTTTAGTGCGCCGTAGATTTCCGTTTTACCACCCTGGGAACGCCCGATCTTCACATCTACCCATTGTGCTTTGTGGTCCGCAACCCTGATAACGAATACCCTTTCCGTGGAATTCACCACCGCCGTTTGCGGAACGACAAAAGTGCTGTCCTGGGCGGGGAGAGGTATATTCACTTCGGCGACCATGCCAGGTAGTAATTTCTTATCGTTGCTAAACACATCCATTTCGATTCGTTCGGCACGCAGATGATTATCCAGCGCTCCGGCCAGGCGTTTGACCCGGGCCTTAAAGATCTGGTTGGGTAATGCCTTCACGCTAAAATTCACCTCGCCCCGATCGTTCAGGTAACCCGTAAAAGCCTCGGGTACGGATACTACCAGGCGCATATGTTTCTGTTCCTGTAACGTGAACATCGGCAACTCCGAACCTTTTCCAGAAGGTCCTACATAAGCGCCGGGGTTTACATTCCTGGCGCTGATCACCCCGTTGAAAGGGGCTCTGACCTCCAGGTATTTCAGGGTCTCCGCGATTTCGTTATAAGCCGATTTGGCCGCATCGAGTTGCGCATAATCCGATTTCTGGCGGGCATCCGCCTGGTCGATATCGTTCTGGGAGATAGTGCCGGGCGTCTTACTGGTCTCTACTATACGATCGTAATTAGCCTTGCTGGCGATATAGATCGCTTCCTGCGATTTCACCTTATACTGTGCATTGGCCAGTTGCGAAGACAGCTCAGGAGCTTCCAGTGTCGCCAGCAACTGCCCTTCACGCACTTCCGATCCGATGTCGGCATATAATTTTTTTACAAAACTGTTCTCTTTGGCATACAGGTCAACCTGCTGGTAAGCGATCAGTTCACCCGGCGTATAGAAGGTAGTAGCCAATCTGCCTTTCGCCAGGACAAAAGTAGCCACAGGGGCTGCCATACTATCGGTAGGATGCTCTTTTGCCTGTTTGTCCTTTCCCGCTCCATCTGAAGAAGAACAACTGCTGAACAGACTAACCATCAGGAAAGCACAGACAGCGGTAAAGGCGATGGATGATTTGTTAATTCTCATTTTGTTCATACAATGACGGTATATAATGTTTACTATCTTTATCGGAAGGATCCAGGGATACGGACACGATACCCGTCTTACCCTGCACCCATGCGAATATCAGCGGTAAAATAAACAGGGCTGCAAAAGTAGATGCGATCAGGCCTCCGATCACCGCACGCCCCAGGGGCGCTGCCTGATCTCCTCCTTCACCCAGGCCCGATGCCATCGGGAGCATCCCTACCACCATGGCTACACTGGTCATCAGGATGGGGCGAAGACGTACGGCTGCCGATTCCCGGGCTGCCTGCAGCGCATTGCCGGAATGCATCCGTAACTGCTCGGCATTGGTGACCAGCAGGACGGAGTTGGAAATAGACACCCCTACGGACATAATCATACCCATATACGATTGAAGATTGAGCGTCGAACCCGTCAGCATGAGCAAGGCCAGGGAGCCCAGCAACACCGCGGGAACCGTGCATAAGGTCACCAGGGAAACTTTGAAGGACTGGAAATTAGCAGACAGCATTAAGAAGATCACGGCGATGGCTACCAGCAAACCTGTCTGCAGGCTGTCCAGCGTATCGGTCAGCACCTGCATCAATCCCTTTTTCTCAATCGTCAGTCCACGGGGTAATTTACCCAAAGAGGCCACCGCTGCATCCACATCCGCGGAAGCTCGTCCGAGGTCCTTTTTATATAGATTAGCCGTCACGGAAAGAACAGGGGTCGCGCCGATATCATCCGCTTCCCCATAAACGGAATCCGCTGTAATGGTGGCTACATCGTTTAATTGCGGCCGGGAAGAATTCGGATTAATAGGGGTTTCGCCGATATCATGGATACTGGTCATTTTATTCTCCGGCACCTCTACCTGCACGAAATAAGAAAGATTGGATTTGTGATCGACCCACACATTCTTTTCGGTAAAGCGGGACGAAGAGGTTGCCGCGATGAGGGAGCGGCTGATCGAGGCAGCATCCGCACCCATTTGCGCCGCACGTACCCTGTCAATATTGATGTTGATGGCCGGATAATGGATCGCCTGTCCGAGTTGCACATCCCTGAGATAAGGGATCTGTTTCAATTGATCGATCACCTTATAGGCATATTCTTCATTCAGCTTCTTGTTCTTACCGGAGAGCCTTATTTCTATGGGTGTCGGAGAACCCTGGCTCAGGATCTTATCGGTGAGTTCGATCGGCTCGAAAGATACTTTCAGATCCGGCATGTCTTCATTTATCTTCTTCCTGAATTCATCTTTCAGGTCATCCATTTTCACTTTATAATCTTCTTTCAGGCTCACCTGCAACACCATTTCCTGCGGACCGGCCATAAAGAGATATACCGGGTTGGTCGAGAATTGCGAGCCGTGCATACCGACCATGGCCGAGGTGACCCCTATATTATCATGCCCTACCATCGTGTCGAGGATATGGAGGGTCTTGATCATATCTTCTTCGGTCCTTTCGATACGGGTACCATCCGGGGCGCGGAGTCGGACCTGGAACTGCCCGGCATTGGACTTCGGTAATACATCCCGGCCGATATGGCTGATCAATAACCAGGCGCCGCCCAGGCCCAGGACGATATAGGCGATGGCGATGGGAACCCGGTAAGGCAGCAACCTATCCATGAAACGAAGGAACCGGTTCCTGAACTTATCGAAACCTGTCATTTTCCCATCCTTGCCGGTCCCGTGCTCCAATGCCTTCATTTTCTCTTCAGCGGCGCCCTCTTTTTCACTTGCGGCAGTCAGGCCGGAAGCCTTGAACTCTTCCTCATCGGACTTGAATTTCCCCTTTCCATGATGGCCCTTCATCAAATAATTAGCCATGACCGGCACAAAGGTCTGTGCCATGAGATAGGAAATGATCATGGAAAAAGAGATGGCGAGCGCCAGGGGCAGGAATAGGGAACCCGGAATGCCGCTCATGGTGAAAGCCGGGGCAAATACGGCCAGGATGCATAAGAGGATCAGTAATTTGGAAAAAGCGATCTCCCGGCAGGCATCCCAGATGGCCAGGGATTTCGGCTTGCCCATCGACAGGTGCTGGTGGATATTTTCGATGGTCACCGTGGACTCATCCACCAATATACCGATGGCGAGGGACAACCCGCTCAGGGTCATAATATTGATGGTCTGATGAAACAGGTTGAGGAACAGGACTCCCGAGATGACGCAGATCGGAATGGTAAGGATCACGATAAGGGCTCCCCGGGTATCTCCCAGGAAGAGCAACACCATCAGGCCCGTGAGGATAGCTCCGATCGCCCCTTCCGTCAGCAGGTTTTTAACGGCATTGATCACATATATCGATTGGTCGAACTCATAGGACAACTTCACGTCTTCCGGTAATTGGGCCTGGAAACGCGGAATGGCTTTCTTCAGGTTCTGAACTACTTCCCAGGTAGAGGCGGAAGCCGATTTTGTGATGGGCAGGTATACAGATCGCTTGCGGTTGATCAGCGCATACCCAGCGGTGATATCAGCCCCATCTTCTACCGTAGCGACATCTTTGAGGTAGAGATTCTGAACGGTATTGGTATAGATGGGAATATTTTCAAAATCCTTCACCGTCTCAATGGTGGAGTTGGAAGGGGTAAAATAATTCAGGTTGCCTATCCGCACGTTTCCGGCCGGCGTCGGCTGGTTGTTGATACGCAATGCCGTTACCAATTGATCGGCGGTGAGGTTATGGGCGCGCAACAATTCCGGATCGGCCTTGATCACTACCGTACGGGCGTTCCCTCCGAAAGGTGCCGGTGAGACCAAACCGGGAACGCTGCTGAAGGCCGCACGGACATACACATTAGCAAGATCCTGCAATTCATTGTTACTGCGGATAGGGCTGCTTAATACCAATTGCCCCACGGGTAGCGTAGAGGCATCGAAACGGAGGATAAAGGGCGGCTGGGAGCCCGGTGGAAAATTGGCCTGCGCCCTCGTGGTATACCCCGTGACTTCGGAAGCGGCCTGTGCCATATTCGTGCCTTCGTAAAAGGTCAGCTTGATCAGGGTCAGGCCCTGGATGTTCTTTGTTTCAATGCTTTGCACCCCACCTACGTATAATAATAGGTTGACATAGTTTTTGCCGAAATAGGTCTCCATCTGGTCGGGGGTAAACCCACCATATGGATGGGAGATATAGATCACCGGCAGATTCATATCCGGGAAAATGTCGATCTTGATACTTCGTACGGCACTGATCCCGAAGAACAGCAGGCCGGCCACCAACACTAAGATGGTAATAGGTTTTCTAAGCGCGCTTCTGATTAATCCCATGATTCGGTATTCAGTTAAAATTCATTAAAAAACAGCTCAAAATCCCCGCTGGCAGCCGACTTATATAATAAGGCCTGCCAAACGTTGGTGTAGGCTATATCACGGTCCGTCTCCGCGCGGTTGAGCGTATAGAGCGCCGTCGTTACGTCGACAATGGTACTCAGCCCGTTCTTGTACAATACGCTCTTCTGCAAATAGGCATCGGAAGCAGCCTGTACCTGGATTGGCGCTTCGAAATAATTATCCATGGCGTTCTTTATTTTAGTCTCCGACAGCCCGATCTGCGCCTTCAACTGCTGATCTACCAGCCCATATTCATCCTGCAACCCCATGGAAGTCCATTTCTGAGACGCGACCTGCTCGTGTACCCGCAGAGGACTTGTCAGATTCCAGGTCATCCCGATTCCGAGCAGGTAATTCCCGCGCCCGAAACTAACCCCTTTCAAATAGTTTTGCGTATACCCATCCGGGTTTAGCGCGCCGTAATTATAGTCGAATCCCGTTCCCCGGTCCTGCATGACGCCGAATAAGGAAAATGTCGGATAATTAAAGGTCTTCAGGTATTTCGCCTCCTCATTGCTCAGGTTGATACGATCCTGGTAATATTTCAGCAAAGGATGAGACGGCAGTGGCACGGCAGAGGCCGTATTGATGGCCGAAGGGACCTTCGATATGAATACCGTATCGAGCTGAAAATCGACGGGGTCCACCCCCATGAATATGGCCAGTTGATTAGCCTGCTCCTGTTGATATTCCCTGGCATTGGTCAGGGCTATTTTTGCATTGGACACTTCTGCGTTTGCGAGGGAGGAATCCACACCCGGGTTTAGGCCGCTCTTAGCCCTGGCTACCACGACAACGCGGAGTGCCGATGCCCGGTCGAGATTATTCTGCTGCGATTGGTTAAGTCTTTGTGCGGCCAACAGATTGAGATAGGCCGCGGAGACCCTTATCCCATGTTGGAAACGTTCCTGCAGGAGGTCGCTTTCATCCCGGCTATGGACGGAACCGGCTACTTTGACCCTTTCTTTAGCCTTGCCGAAAGAGAAGAAATCCCAGTTGACATTCGCCAGATAAAAGGCCCCGAAAGCCGCATTCCAGTTCTGGGTAGCCACTACGGGACCGGAAGAGGCCACTCCGTATCCTCCCAAACCATAAGAAGGTCCATTCTGCTGATTGATCGTCCCATAGTCCTGTTGAGCCGAAAGGATGAAGTTCGGGAGGTATTCCCGCTGCGCTTCTTTGACGTCGGCGCCTGAAGCCTTTGCATAGTTTGCTTTTGCCCGGATGGTTCCGTAGTTGGAAAGGGCCGTTTGTACGGCATCTTTGAGTGTTAATACCTGTGCATGGGCCGGATGGACCTTTACGGTAAGGAAGAGAACGATGAACCCGTGAAAAAGATAATTTCTTGCCATGATAAATGGTTGAACAATTGGAATCGTATTAATAGTGCAAGGAATCGCCGTAGAGGAGTTTTAANNGGTTCCAAATGCAAATTGAGGTCAACATTTTGAAGCAATTTTGAAGAAAGGGCTTCCTGGTCAAAGAGGATCTCCAGGATATGCTGATTATAAACGTATTTATATTGAATGTTAAAATTATGTAAATCACAGATCTGCTTGACAATAGCCAATCCGATGCCCACGGAATCGTTGCTTTGGTTGCCCTTTTTAAAACGTTGAAAAAGCTCCACGGTAGGCCCGCCGGGGGGATTGCCGGTATTGCTGATGACCAGTCCGGACCGGCTCAGGATCACTTCGATATTTCCACCCGGGACATTGTGCCGGATCGCATTGCTAAGCAGGTTGGTAAGGAGCAGATCGGCAAGGGATCTGTTCATGGACAGGAATATATTCTCCACGAGATGCTCACGAAGGGACAAGGATTTCATCTGGATGAGCTCTTCAAAGGAAGAGAGCATTTCGCGTAAAAAATCGCTGAAATTGATGGGTTGTTCCACTTCATATTCCTGGTTCTCCAGCCGGGCCAGCAGGATCAGGGAGCTATTGATCCGCGACAGCTTTTCCAGGGAATTTTGCATTTCAGCGATCAGTACCGCCTGNNGATATCCGATTCCATCAGCAATTCCAGCTTCCCCCGCAAAATAGCAGTTGGGGTCTGCAGCTCGTGGGCGGCATTTTCCGTGAACTCCTTCAATAGCTGATAGTCTTCCAACGCTTTATCAGTCATTTTTTGCAGGAACCCATTGAGCTCCCGGAATTCGTCGGTACGGGTCTGCGGCAGCCGAAGGCGTTCTCTTTTTTTCAGATCGAAGGATTGGATCACCTTGAGGGTCCGCTTAAAAGGAGCCAGTATATATTTGGATATCAGCCTGGCCGATAAACCCACCATGAGGAGGAGGAGGAGGAGTATCCATTTGAAGGAGTCCACCACACCCGGCAATAGCTGATAAAAGGAAGGGATAAAAGAATAAGCTGAGACCTTGTAAGTGAGACCGTTTATAGTAAAAAAGGAAGTAACAACCAGTTTATACTCTTTTCGCTGGAATTCGGGGTTCCAACTGGGTCCGCGTGTATAATAAGATTCCAGGTTCTTTGGGACGGAATCGGCGGCCAGCAACTCCACGGTCGCCCTTTTGCGGGTCGGGTGGTTCGAATAGTCTCCTCCCGCCCGGATCTGCCCTGCGATCAGATCATTGAGGCGTTGGTGCCTCACCAATTCGACCCGGTCTATCTTCCACTGGATCTCATAGTATACGATAGCCCCCCCGATCAGGAGCACC
>PLXD01000480.1 GCA_003151295.1 Chitinophagaceae bacterium
CGCCCGCGCCGAAGTCAAGCCTCATGCGCCGAGAATGGAAAAACTGTTCATCGACAAGGAATTCATTGGCGCGGTGATCGGGCCACAAGGCAAGATCATACAGGAGATCCAACGCGAGACCGGCACGACGATCAACCTGGAAGAAGTAGGCAATTTCGGGGAAGTCAGCATTTTCAGTCCAGTNNCAGTCCCGCCAAGGAAGGATTGGACAAGGCTGTTAACTGGATCAAGAGCATCGTAGCCGTTCCCGAAGTAGGGTCGGTATATGAAGCCAAAGTGAAATCGGTCATGCCCTACGGCGCATTTGTAGAATTCATACCCGGCAAGCAGGGATTGTTACATATCAGCGAAGTATCCCATAAACGCCTTGAAACCATGGAAGGCGTACTGAGCGAAGGGGATATCGTAAAAGTAAAACTGATCGGGCTGGATCAAAAGACCGGCAAGTTCAAATTGAGCCGTAAAGTGCTGATGCCTAAACCCGAGGGAAGACCCAACGGGCAGGGACAGGATTAAAAGCAAATGCGCTGACTTTCAGCAGATGCGCTAAGGATCTATTTCCTAAAGAAAAAGACGAGATAGGGCGGTTAAAAAATTGTCTTTGAATGAATTACGAATAAAATAGAAAGGCTTGTAGTAATCGCTGCAGGCCTTTCTTGTTTCTACAATTTCCATGCAACTATCCAGATGTCAACAATCCAAATAACTATTGCCACCGGGGATCCTGCGATAATAGGGATCCTCATCGCAACGCTCAGTGAATCCGGCTTCGAAGGATTCGAAGAGAAAGAGGAAATATTACTCGCCTATATCCCTGAAGAAAAATGGCAGCCACGGGTCCTTCAACAATTCCTCGCCGCTCATTCGTTGGAATACAGTATCGAAAAGCTCGAAGAAAAGAACTGGAACGAAGAATGGGAGAAGAACTTTCAGCCGGTCAGGGTGAATACCTTTTGCGGCGTTCGCGCCTATTTCCATGAACCCCAGGAAGGAGTCCTGCATGAGGTCATCATCACTCCCAAAATGAGCTTTGGCACCGGCCATCACGCTACTACCCATATGATGATCGAGGCGATGCAACAGGTGGATTTTGGCCACAGGTCGGTATTGGACTTCGGAACAGGCACCGGCGTACTTGCAATCCTGGCAGAGAAATTGGGCGCCGCGGAAATCACCGCAATCGATAACGATACCTGGTGTATTGCAAATGCCCTGGAGAATGTTGCCGAGAACCAGGCTAAAAAGGTTTCTGTTAAAAAGATGGACTCCCTCGATTCCGTTGACCGGTTTGATATCATATTGGCGAATATTAATAAAAACGTGATCCTCAAGGAGTTGCCTACCATGACGCAACATTTGGCGGAAGCTGGCGTTATATTGGTGAGCGGCGTGTTGCAGGAAGATTATGGGGATATTGAAGAAGCCGCTTCCGGTCATCAGTTTTTGATAACCCGGAAATTGACAAGAGCGAACTGGATATGTCTTCAGCTGGAAGAAAGACGATAAAAATCTCAGTTTGGAGAAAGAGGTTAAAACTTCAGCCGAAAAAAATGAATGTAATAAAAAAGACAGAAATATCAAAACCGGCCTGAAGCATTTTCATTGTTTTTTCGTTATATTTGTTATCCAACTTTAACCATTCGGTATAGCGGAGAATCCAGCCGCGTGCCGGATAAACAATCTGATCGGATGAAAGAGGTTCTGCTAATACTGTTAGCCTATTTGATTGGGTCCATTCCCACAGCAGTATGGGTTAGCAGGTATTTTTTTGCAATTGATATCCGTGAATACGGTAGTGGTAATTCAGGCGCCACCAACACTTTTCGAGTGCTGGGATCCCGGTGGGGCAGCTTTGTAATGGCGATCGACATCCTGAAAGGTTTATTGGCAACCGGTCTGTATGTACTGGTCCCTTATTATTTGCATGACGAATGGGACCGGACCAATTTTAAGGTGGGATTGGGGCTGGCTGCTGTGGTGGGTCATGTTTTCCCGATCTGGGCGGAATTCAGGGGTGGGAAAGGAGTAGCTACCTTGTTTGGCATGATCCTGGCCATCCAGCCGATCGTAGCCGTTTGCTGTGTAGCCGTTTTCCTCCTCGTATTATACCTGACCCGTTTTATTTCTCTCAGTTCCATACTTGCAAGCGTGGCTTTTGCTGTATTTATCCTGTATATATTCGACGCAAAAGAGACCCTGTACAGGGGGTTTGCCATTGCCGTGGCTTTGCTCGTTATTCTTACCCATCAGAAAAATATAAGCCGTTTATTGAAAGGCAGTGAAAGCAAGGTTCCCATCCTCAAATACCGGGACAGACGTCGTCAACGCAGACAACCCCGGTAAAAGCAGGTCCATTTCGGCCTGGAACGATGATAAAACCACTTAAAAAGGAATGATAATTTTGTATCGGTCGGTTCCTTTTTTTAATTTTGCAGTTGCCAAACCTATTTATTTCATTCCAACGTTGAAAAACAAAAACTTCAGGCATGGCGCAAAATTTTTTGGAAAAACTCCAGCTACAGGATGAAAAGAACCTGCTAATCCAGGGATTGCCCTCCTCTATTGAAAAACAATTTGTCAAGCTGGCATTTGCCAAGAACCTGACCCCCTTGTTAAAGATCAGAAAGATAGATTTTGCGCTCGTGTTTGCCGTCAATGAGCAACAGCTCAGATCGATCGTAAAAGAAGTTCTTCCGGCCCTGCATGAAGATGCAAAATTCTGGGTGGCTTACCCCAAGACCTCTTCAAAGATTGCCACTACGCTCAATAGGGATTGCACTTGGGAATGCCTGGTTTGCGCCGGCTACCAGGGAACCAGCCAGGTAGCGCTTGATCACGTCTGGACAGCCCTGCGATTTGCCAAGGCCGTGGAGGTCGAATAAATAAATAAATACTTTCTGCGTATCAGGCCTTTAAGACAACGTATTACCCGCTAAGGTGTTTGGGTAATTTTGCACCCGCTTTGAACTCCAAGGAATGCTTTCATTATCTTCGTGTGTCTTCTATGAGCATTGGCTTTTTAGTATTCAATGCATATGCATCAGAGGATTCTTACCCTCTATTCATTTATTGTAACGAGAAATGCTTTTAAGTTATCCACATGGCAGTCTTTAACAAGCAAAGTCTTTTAACGGACTTATTGGACAGGATTGAGCTTATTAAAGCCCGTGCCCAGCCCTTTCTTCGTTTGAGCAACGAACAGTTGAATCACAAGCCTGCCCCCGAAAAATGGAGCATNNTATATCGGCTATATTATGGCCAGGATCACCAAGGCGCCGGATATAAAGGTTGAAAGTCCTGATAGTAAGATGGAGAAATTTAAAAGCGGCTGGCTGGGTGATTGGGTCTATGAAAGGACCATGCCCAGGCCCGATGGCACTATCTTTAAAATAAAGGCGGCAAAATTCCTTCGCCCCGTTTCCACGCACCTGGATGGTCATGATGTACTGCAACGTTTTCTGCAACACCTGGATATGCTTTATGATATTCTTTTGCATGCCAGGACAAAGGACCTGGAAGGGATCAGGATCCCCCTCGCTTTCAACAGGCTTCTAAAGCTCCGCCTGGGGGATAATCTTCGTTTGATGGTGGCGCATTGTGAAAGACACCTGTGGCAGGCGCATAAAGGAATGTCCGGTCTTCCNNTTCCGGCGGATTTATTTGACGATCACGGTGCCAAGGTTATGCAATAACTCAATTTCCAGGGTTTTAAGATGCTGGTGTGTTCGCAGCAGCATCAACTGCTCTTCGGCAGTATGTGGCTTTTCAAGATCTTTCTGGTTTGTATCGATCATTCGTTTGATCTTGCGCAATTTCAGGTAATTGAGGGTAGACTGGACCTCTTCCTTATAAAGATCTTCCCGGGTGGGTATCTTGCCTTCGAAATGTTCCTTCCAGTTGGGACTTATCTCGTAGTTGAAATCCATGATCGACACGACGAGCGCACTCAGTTGGGAATCCTCATGATACAGGAAGCTCTTTACGCCCGGTTCCGATCCTTCTGCATACCAGGCCTTGTAGGTGTCCATGATCCTGACCAATTGCTTGTTGTCGATCAGCTCGGTATCGCTGAATTCTGTGAGCAGGAAGTCGGCCACGCTGCCGTTCTCATCCCAGGGTTTAAGCCCGAACTCAAGGAGCGAGCGGACCATACCGCGTTCCTGTTGTTCGTCTTTATGTAAGAGATCGAAAGTTTCATCCTCAACCGGAGTCATATTATCCGGCAGTTCTGACCGGAGGGTCGACTCTGCAGTCCATGCACGGTTTTCCTGTTTGGTGATGCGCTCCCGGATGAATTTATTAACGAGGGCATGAAGACCCGTTTCTTCGATCCTGAGCAATTCGGCACATTGCCGGATATAGTCCTGTTGCCTTGTAAAATCCTCCGTTTTGTTGATCTTAGAGATCGTCTCGGCCACCTGGTTGACAACACCGGCTTTTTTGTTCGAGTCGTTTGCCGCATCTTTCAGGGATACTTCCAATTGAAACAGGATAAAATCCTTTTTATGGGTCTCCATGAACTCCCTGAAAGCGGCGGCTCCCACTTTACGAACATAGCTATCCGGGTCTTCCTTATCGGGGATCAGCACGAGCTTTACATCCAGGCTTTCTTCCAGGGCCATGTCCAACCCTCTTAAAGCAGCTTTAATACCTGCTGAATCGCCATCATAAATGATCGTGAGATGGTTGGTATACTTTTTTATCAGCCTTAGCTGATCGATGGTAAGGGAAGTACCCCCGCTGGCTACTACGTTTTCAATACCGGCCTGGTGAAGGGAGAGTACATCTGTATATCCTTCTACCAACAGGCATTCGTCATGCTTGTCGATCGCCTGCCTGGCAAAATAAGAGCCATACAGGATCTTGCTCTTGACATAGAGCTCATTCTCCGGTGTATTGATATACTTGGGAGCCCGGTCATTGGTCTTGATGATACGGGCCCCGAAGCCGATGGTTTTGCCGGTATGATTATGCACCGGGAATATAATGCGTCCCCTGTAGTTATCCAGCAGCTTTTCATCCCTTAAGACCACGAGGCCGCTTTTCTGCAGGTATTCGACATTGTATTGCGCTGCTACCGCTGCTTTGGCAAAGGCGTCTCTCTGCTCCAGGCAATAGCCAACCTGAAATTTCTGAAGGATCTCATCGCGAAATCCCCTTTCCCTGAGATAGCTAAGGCCGATATCCTGCCCTTCCTCGTTGTTGAACAGGATCTCACTGAAATATTTCTGGGCAAACCCGTTGATGATATACAAGCTTTCGGCGAGCTGCTGTTGAAGCCTGACTTCCGGGGTCGCTTCTTTTTCTTCTATCTCGACATTGTATTTGGCGGCCAGCCATCGAAGCGCTTCGACGTAGGAGTACTTTTCATGCTCCATCAGGAAACCGATGGAGTTGCCGCTTCGCCCGCAGCCGAAGCATTTGTAGATCTCTTTGGCAGGGGATACGGTGAAAGAAGGGCTCTTCTCATTGTGAAAAGGGCAGAGACCCATGTAATTGGCCCCCCTTTTCTTTAATTTCACAAAGCCTCCGACGATCTCTACAATATCGATCCTGCTTAATATCTGTTGTATGGTTTGCTGTGAGATCAACTTATGGATGTTTTACCCGCCAATTTTTGTTACGGTAAGATTTAATCCGCAATTTAAGATATTCCCGGGATTGGACCGGCGGGAACAAAATGTAACGGGAACGAAATGTAATCGGTTACAATCATGCTGAGCCCCGGTAATACGCCCGAACGCCCCGTTCGGGGCGGGTTTTCCAGTAATTTATGTACAAAACAGAGTAGTTTTACCAATAATAAAATAACCCTTTTTTTCGCTTTAGGATCAAACGTTTATCCTTTGAAAACCGGTCTGTATTCGGTGCTATATGCCATCGCGTCTAATGTTGCGATATGCCTTTGTTTTGTGCCGTTTTTATTCCTTTGCCGGAAAAAAATACGACAGGACAAAGTATACATCATGATAGGCATTTACTGGCTTGCCAATGGTCTCGTTAATATCCCATCGCTTAACCTTTTCGGCTCATTCGCAAACCAGGAATTCCGGGCACACCTGATTTTTTTATATAGTTTGTTGGATACCCCGCTCGTACTGGCGATATTTTTCTTCGCCACGAAAGGCAAGAAACGCAAGATCATCCTCCTTACAGGCGTCCTGTTCACGGTTGAAGCGGCGATACTAAACAGACGGGGATACAATTTCGGCTCCGCCTCGATCAGTATCGGGATCGGCCTTGTGCTCGTGTTGCTCTTTAGTGTTTCAGGGATCCTTGAATATATGAATAAAGTCGAGCACAGCGATTTCGAGACCTGTCTCGTATTCATATACGCGGCCCTCCTTTTCGCTTATGGCGGTTTCATCATCATTTATATTTTCAGCCAGCTTCACGATTATAAGACCGATAATGCCGATAGCTTACTGCTGT
>PLXD01000447.1 GCA_003151295.1 Chitinophagaceae bacterium
CAGGGTGGTCTTGCCGCTGCCGCTGACCCCGCTGACCACACAAAGGATATTCAGCGGAAAAGTCACATCGATCTTGTTAAGGTTGTTTTGCCGGGCTTCTTCCACCACGATCGAACGGGTCCATTTACGCAGGGTCTTGGGCGGGTCGATCGTGAGCTCTCCCTTCAGGTATTTGCCGGTCAGGCTTTTGGGATTGGCGATCAGCTCTTCGTAATTACCGGCTGCCACCACTTCCCCGCCAAGATGGCTGGCCAGCGGTCCCATATCGATGATATAATCCGCCTCGCGCATCATCATTTCATCGTNNCGATGGAAGGCTCGTCGAGAATATACAGGGACTGGGTGAGGTTGCTCCCCAGGGTGCGCGTCAGTTGTATGCGCTGGCTCTCCCCGCCGCTCAGCGAGTTGGCCAGCCGGTTCAGGGTGAGATAGCCGAGCCCCACTTCCAATAAGGTCTTCAGCCGGTTGCCTATCTCGATCAATATACGCTTGGCGATCTGCCGGTCATATTCCGGGAGACTGAGGTCTTTGAACCATTGGACCAGGTCTTTGACCTGCATTTCACAGAGCTCGCCGATGTGCCGGCCGGCTATTTTTACATAGAGGGCTTCTTTGCGCAGGCGGTTNNAGGACCCGGTACTGCACCTTGTAGAGGTTTTTTTCCACCTCGTCAAAGAAATCGTCGATGCCCTGCACGAATTCATTCCCCTTCCAAAGGATATCGTATTGGGCGTGGGTAAGGTCCAGGATGGGTTTATGGATCGGGAAATCGAATTTTTTAGCCGCTTTTATAAACTGCTCCTTCCATAAGCCCAGCTTCTCCCCTTTCCAGGGAGCGATGGCGCCTTCATATACGCTGAGCTGCTTGTCGGGGATCACCAGGTTCGCATCGATGCCCAATACCTGGCTGAAACCTTCGCAGGTGGGACAGGCCCCGAAGGGGTTATTGAAAGAGAACAGGTTGGGTACCGGCTCTTCGAAGAGGACTCCGTCCATTTCAAAGCGGTTGGAAAAAGGGATCTGCCGCTCACCGCCCACTTCCAACAGGAGGTCTCCTTCACCTTCATAGAAAGCCGTTCCCACGGAATCTGCGATCCGGTGCCGGTCGTCTTCATCGNNTCGATGAGAACGAAAGGGTGAGTGACTACCAATTTCTTTTTGAGATCCTTGTCATCCAGGGCCAAAAGGTCTTCGATGCGAAGGGTTTCCGCAGAAGAAGGAGCGCTTCCTGCGGCAGTTGCCGGGATATAAATACGCGAAAATCCTTTCTGCAATAATATATTGAGCTCTTCCCGGAGGTCGCGGTTCTTATGCTGCTTGAAAGGCACCAGGATCAGCACCCGTTCCCCATGAGCCAGCTTGCCGATCGTCTCTACCACATCCGCTACATCATCCTTCTTCACCAGCCGGCCGGAGACAGGGGAATAGGTCTTTCCGGCACGCGCAAACAGGAGTCGCAGGTAGTCATAGATCTCCGTCATACTCCCGACGGTAGACCGGGGTGTCCGTGTGATGACCTTCTGTTCAATGGCGATGGCGGGACAAAGCCCCTTTATATAGTCCACGTCCGGCTTATTCATCCGGGCCATAAACTGTCGAGCATAAGCACTGAGGCTTTCCGCATAGCGACGTTGCCCTTCTGCAAATAAGGTATCGATGGTCAGGGATGACTTACCCGATCCGGAGACCCCCGTGACGACGACTAATTTATTACGCGGAATATTGACATCGATGTTTTTCAGGTTATGCACCCGGGCCCCTTTGATTCGGATGAGATCCTTTTCCAAATCCGGGACGGATGATGGAACGGCCTGCTTTTTCATCTTACCAGGGGCAGCCTTTTTAGATAAAACCATAATTATAAGGGAAACAAAGTTACCGAAATAGCCGAAAATAAGTATTTCCTTTACCTTTTAATGGGGTAAAGAAGAATTAAAAAACAAAAAATTTCCCAAAATGTTGTTTTTTCCAAAAATTGTATATCTTTAATTCCTGATTTGTACACTATCTGTTAAAACTATCTATTAACTAAACCCATTTCGCCTATCGACTAGTCACTTCTACACTGAAAAGCCAAACCATCTTTTAAAAATCCAAACAAATATCCTATCACCTTTTAAAACCCGTAGAAGTTTATGACATTGCTACGCAAAAAAACCGACCATGAATTAATCCATCAATTTCGGGATGGAGACCTCTATGCCCTGGAAGCTTTAATCGTACGTCACAAAGACAAACTGTACACTTCCATTCTTTTCCTGGTTAAGGACAAATACCTTGCCGAGGATATTTTCCAAGACGTTCTCATCAAAATTATTGACACCATCCGCGGCGGACGCTACACAGAAGAAGGAAAATTTCTTCCCTGGGCTATGCGCATCGCACACAATCTCTGTGTGGACCATTTCAGGAAAGTGAAACGCACGCCCGCTATTAAGACCAGCGACGATCGCGACATTTTCGAAGTGATCCAGTTCAGCGAAGAAGGTGCCGATGTAAAGATGATGAAACGCCAGAGCCATGATCGGGTTCGTAAAATGCTGGATATGCTCCCCGAAGATCAAAGGGAAGTCATCATCCTGCGTCATTATGCCGACCTTAGTTTCAAGGAGATCGCCGCTTTGACCAATTGCAGCATCAACACTGCCCTGGGCCGGATGCGTTATGGCCTCATCAATTTGCGTAAGATGATGACCGAAAAGAAGATCGCACTGTAGAAATCATCGCATGTAGAAATTCAGGGTAAAAAAATCGATGCACGTTAGTAAGTACGAAACAATGCGAAGTGCGAACGGTATTTTTAAGAATCTTTAACTACAATAAAACAAACGGGGAACGGACAAACCGCTAACTTTAATGTGTGAAGAGATCCGCTAAAAATATTATAGGTTCCTGTCTCAGGCTATCCCTGGCAGGAACCTTTTTTAATGCTTTGTCATTCTGGTCCTCCATCCGATAAATGATACCACTGCCTTTCGGAAGGCTGGAACAGAATGACGCCTAACTACAGGAAAGGCCCACTACCCCGTGGGCCTTTCTCCTTTATAAATAGTCCTTCTGCAACTCACCTAACTCGCATCCTTCGACCCCTTATTTGACAGCGAGCGCCTTGTTGATCAGGAAATTCAGGTTGACGCGATGGGCCCTGGTCTGCTCGTCGGGGGAGACCGTGGTAGCCAATAAGCTCTTTATCTTTTTAAGGGTACTCAGCGCGGCGGCCCGGGAAGGATCGTCATACCCACCAATCAACAGAGACGAAGAACTGGCGATAGCGATCAGCAGTTTCACAAATACGGTCTGAATATCCTGCCGGTAGAGATTGACCTTGCCGGTGCGGTCCGCATCGAATATCGCCCTGGTAAAATCACTCATCATATCGGCCACGCTATAAGTATTGCCATACAGTGAGGTCGAATTGATACGCTGCAGGGCGTTCGGGCTGAATACTTGTGCCAGGACGAGCATCTGGATCCCCAGAACCGTGGTCTGCGGCTTGGGGTCCTCGGTGGCGCCAAAAAAATCGAATCCGCGGCGCTGGAGCTGTAAATAGGGGAAGAGCTGCGCGTCCGCATCGAAAGCGCTGGGCGCAAAGACATATTTACCCAGCAACTGGATGGCTTTTTTCTGGTAGGCAACCGGCACAGGCGTAAAGGGCTTATCCTTCGAGCCCTGGCCGGCAAAGCTCCTGTCTTCATAGATGCCACCGATATAACGGCTCACGGCGGCAGACATGGCGACACGCTGGATAACCAGGACACCATAACGGGAACNNAGGACTTACCCGGCTTGCTGTACTTGTCTTTAAGCCGGCCCATCACGTTGTTCACCAATTTGAAGCGATCTTCCGCATAAGCGATCATATCATTGGACAGGTCGCCAACCATGACATGGGGATCTATCCCGCCGCCGCCGGGAGTCCTCATATCGTCGGCATCATTTCCGAAAGCCAGTTGAGGCTCATTGCTCCGACTTGCGATCTTGCTTAACACGGCCTTTTCGTCGGAGGGCGGGCATTCGGTATAGCCGTATTCGATGGCCCACAGGTCATAGGGTCCGGGTTTGGTGGTATAATAATCTCCTTGCTTGCTGCGGTCGGGCGATATATTGATCGCGGGATAGTCCATGACGGAGCCGATCAATCCCAGCTTATGGGTGATCGTCGTATTGTTCAGCTCGGCCGGACTGAGCATCGTGCTGCCCTTCATATTGTGATTCAGGCCCAGGCAATGTCCCATTTCGTGGAGGACCAGGTAGTACAGGAATTGTTTGTGCAGCTCACCGATCTCCCCCGGGGAGGCATTGTAGGCTTCGAGGGTTGTTAACCCCGCCAGGTACTGCATCTTAAGCTCTGCAGCCAAATTACATTCCATATATTGCCCATCCCTGATCGCAGGAATATTCTCCACCGGGAGCGTATTACCTGCCAATTGCGCGCTTCCCATCGCATTCCGTTCCCCAGCCTCGGCTTCTGCATTTGCATTTCCGGGAGACGCCTGACTGAACAACTCCTCATAGATCGGGGCAGCGCTGCCGCTGAACCATTCGACGGTGATACCCGCCCCGAGGATCTCGCCGGTCAGGGGATTGACGAAACTCGGCCCGATAGCGCCATAGGTGGGTTTGGGAGAAGAGACCCACCGGATCACGTTATAACGGATATCCGCAGGGTCCCAGCTAGCCGTGTCCGACATGATCTTCATCACGACCGCATTTTTAAACCCTGCTTTTTCAAAAGCCTCATTCCATTTGAGACCCGCTTCGACGATGGTCTGCCGGTATTCGACCGGGGTCGTGTTCTCCACCCACCAGACGATGGGCTCGACGGGTTCACTCAGCGCTGCGGTGGGATCCTTCTTCTTCAGGTTCCAGCGGTGGATGATATCTCTGTAATTGGGCACTTCGATGGTCGTAAGGTTGTCGACCTGTTCTGTAAAATAACCGATGCGCGGATCGTCACGGCGCGGGATAAAGTCATTTTTCGGCACTTCCAGGAAACTGTGCTGGAGACGGATGCGATTGTAACGGGCATCGGTGATTTCTTTTCCGCCGCCGTTGAAAGGCGCAGGATTGTCGTAGGCCAGGTCCACGACCACATCGGTATTATTGGGATAGGAACGGATCTTATTGTATTTCGACTTGGACGTATTGAGGCCACCCAGGTTGAAAAGGGCAGCAGGCGGGATACCCGGCATCGGGGTCGGCTTGACCTGGTCGAGCTTCTCGCTGAGGAAGAGCCCGTCGCCTGAGATCAGGTAACCGTCCTCGTCCTCGGCAGCCGGCTTGTCGGAGTAGAAAACGGCTTCGGGCACGTCTACATCGGCGGCTTTGCTGACCGCATTGGCAGGATCATAATAAAAATTCGTGTTGATCTGTGAGAACTCCAGTTTGTCGAACGCTTTATGGATGGTAAAGACCCAGGTAACCCTTATCATGTTCCGGTTGAGGCCCAGGCTGTTGGGCCCTCCCATGGAAAAGCTCTGGTAGATATACTGTTTACCCAACTGCTCCTTGCGTATGTAGATCTGGATACTGCCGGTGCTGGTATCCTGGTAGAGGGTCAGCAGGCCCTCTATTTTCCGGGAGCCCTTCACCTTATCGGCCACGGAGGCTTTGAGAGGCGTCTTCTTAATGGAATCCGACGGAGCGGGGGTGACTTCCTTGCCTTTATTTTGCGCCATCAGACCCAGAGAACCCACCAGGCCGGTTGTGAATGTTGTTAATAAGATCAGGAAGGTCGATTTGTTTCTCATGTGTGATGACTTTAACATTGGCAATAAGGTCTGTAATAGTCTATAATAAATAATTGCAGGTAAGGATACGCCAAATTCCACTTCCGTAGAAATGGAATTTGATGAATGGGGCTATTTATTCAACTGTTTTAGGGACTTTCCCGGGTCATATGTTCCCGGGCTATTTCATTTACCGCTTATTTCACGGATTTCTTATACGCATCCAGCCCACACCGGAGCCAGTCTGCATATTCCTTCGGATCGGGAGTATACCCCACCGGGAGGTTCATCAATTTCTCATCGGGACTGATGACCACATACAGCGGCTGGGAAGCGTTCCTGAAATTTTCCGATTGAAGGGTGGCAAACTTGTCGCCGATCGTTTTAATCGGTTTCTTGCTTCCATCACTGGTGGTGAAGAGGAATTGCTGGTCGTCGGGTAAGGACTTCCTGTCATCTACGTATAAGGATACCAGGATAAAATCGTTTTGAATCAGGTCTTTCACGATCATCCGGGGCCATACGTTCTCCTCCATTTTGCGACAATTGACACAGGCCCAGCCGGTAAAATCTATCAGCAATGGTTTATGCTGCTCCCGGGCCAGTTGCAG
>PLXD01000167.1 GCA_003151295.1 Chitinophagaceae bacterium
GCCGGCAGGTTCCGAAGGATCGTCGCTTTGCGGCGCATCGAAGTATACATAAGGCAGCGGTGTCATCACGACGGGATGATGCATTCCAGCCGCCGCAATGCCTCCTTCTTCTCCCCGCCAGCTCATCACTGTAGCAGAAGGAGCGAGGCCGCCTTCCAGTATCTCATCCCATCCTACCAATTGTCTGCCCTTTGACAATATGAACTTTTCTATCCTTTTTATAAAATAGCTCTGCACTTCTTTCTCGCTCTTCAGCCCCTCTCTCTTCATCAATGCCACAGCCACAGGACTTTTTAACCATTTTTTCATATCCGCTTCATCGCCCCCGATATGGATGTATTTATCAGGGAATAGTTCCATCACTTCCGTCAGCACATCTTCGAGAAAAGAAAAGACCCTTTCGGAAGGATCATACATCCCCACCCGGGGAATGGGTTTCTCATTTTGCGTTTCCCCGGTGGAATCCTGCACACCCAATTCCGGATAAGAATAAATAGCCGCTTCACTATGACCCGGCATTTCTATTTCGGGCAACACTGTAATATACCGGTGATGGGCATATGCCACTATTTCCCGGACCTGGTCTTTGGTAAAGAATCCCTCGTTGCCTCCTCCCGTAATATTGCTTAACGCCCTGAACTTTCCTTCTGCAGCCCAACGGCTCATAGCGGAACCCCTGGCTGTTAGCTCCGGGTATTTATCGATCTGTATGCGCCAACCCTCATCATCCGTTAGGTGCCAATGAAAAGTATTCAATTTATAATGCGCCATCAGGTCGATATATTTCTTTACGGTTTCCACCGTAAAAAAATGGCGGCTGACATCGAGGCTGAGCCCTCTCCAATGGAATCGCGGTTTGTCATGGATAGTCAGGCAGGGTATTGCTGTTCCATCTATTAGTTGCAGTAATGACTGTACGCCATAAAAGACCCCTGCTTCATCGCCCGTAATGTTTACGGAGGCGGCCTGGACATCCAGTGAATAGCTCTCCTGCGAAGCGGTTCTTACTACCAATAAAATGCCTGAGCCGCGGTAAGCGCGCGCAGGCTGCACGGTCAGCTGCAATTGGTACTCATCCTTCAGATAGTCCCGCAAATAATTGCCGATGGCTTCGGTGGAGGCGCCGGTATAAATGACCAGCCGGTCCCGCAACCTGAAGTGGCCTTCCTTTTGCAAAAACTGCAAAGGACGGGGAACGATTCCGGGAGAGGATGCGAACCCAGGATTGGGAACATTGCCCTGAGACAAGCCCACCTGCCACAGCAATGAACCTGCTAAAAAAAAAGAAAGTATTTTCATTTAGAACCCTCTATATTTTTATAAAGATCTTTCTTTTATACATCCACAGGAGCGGAAAAGATAAAATAATTACATAAGCCAGTGCGGAAGCCAGAGAAGCGTTGATCGGAGACAGGTGATGAGCAAAGAGGATCTCATAGAGATATTGGGTCAGCGACTGACTTCCTGCCGGTGTATTCACCCTGATAGTCCCTAATGCAAAGGGGATCAGTCCCGATACTACGTAGGCAGTAATGGCATTGGAACCAAAAGCCACAAAAGGAGTGGTGAATCTCCGGTAATGCTGCACATCTATTAGCCAATAAGACAGGGATAGACCGGCCGTCGCCAGTCCGCCCGTAAACAAAACAAAGGAACTCGTCCATAATGCCTTGTTCATGGGGAAGAACCCATTCCAGACCAGGCCGGCGATAACAGCCAAAATGGCAATGGAAAAGAGCCAAGCGATCCGATCNNTTGGTCCCGGGTTCCAGGTTGGAAGGACCAATGCCCGGTACGGGAACCAGCGTCATCAGGATGCAATAGACGATCAGGATCGAGGCAAATAGCCGGATCTGCGTCTTCGTCGAAGTCTTGACGAATAGAACGGCACAGAGAAAGAAAACGATGGAGATACGCTGCAAAACGCCCAGTATCCGCAACGTGGAGAAATCGAAGGCAGGCAGCAGCGTTAAAAAGATCGCCAGTCCGAAGAGGGTCAGCGAGCGGCGCCCGGCGTTCAGGATCAATTTCCTGTGCAAAGAAGGCTGCAGCCTTTTATCGCCGATGGCATAGTTGATGGACACCCCTACGATAAACAGGAAGAAGGGGAATACCAGATCGGTCGGTGTACAGCCGTTCCATTTGGAATGTTCGAAAGGCGCATAGATATGCTCCCAATCACCGGGATTGTTAACGAGTATCATGGATGCCACCGTCAGCCCCCGAAAAAAATCCAGGGAGACCAGGCGCGTTTTGTTGGAGGGCGGGTTCATTGACTAATATTGATGGAAGGGTTTCATTGACTAATTTAGTGTCGGGTGAGTGAATGAACCTAATTGTAACTANNTATGAACACGGCATTCACCCCACGGGGAAGCGTCACCTCCCCTTCTATACCCGATTGCCCGGCCTTTTTCAGATACAATTCCAGGGGCTGCCCCTCATGGTTCATCGTAGCCTTTATCCATTGAAGAGGCCCCATGGCCGGGCTGATACGCACGGTGGAAAATCCGGGTCTCAGCGGTCGTATTCCGCATATCGTGCTATAATATTCGTATAGCGGAGAGCAGCTCCAGGGATGGCAATCGGAACGGGCTGCATTACCTGGCACCTCCGCGAACGTGGTCAGCCCATCGGCCAGCATGATCTTCCAGGGGTCCATGAGATCGAGATATTCATTGGCAAGACCCGCCTTGATATAGGCCTGCCCCAGGTAAAACCTGAAATAGAGCGAGCATTGGATCAGGCTGGTGTCCTTACTGATGCGCCTGATCACCGGGGCCTGCAGGCTCGCCGGGATGGTGTTGCTCAGCACGCCGAAGATATTGGCATGCTGGCTGAAAATGGTCTTGTCAGGCGTATCCGCCAGGAGCTGTTTTTTCTGATCCCAGCATTTGCTCCAGACGCTTTGCCGGATACCGGCTGCCATTCTGCGATACCTGGTTGAAAAATATTTATCGCCATAGTGATCGAACAGATCGGCGGCATCGTCCAGTGCATAGACCAATTGCATGCTGGTAATGGAGGACCCTCCTTTTTCGACGCCGGCCGGTATTCCACCGATCGCCTTATTATAATCCCAGGCCCATTCCTTGGTCCAGTCCACGAAATTGAAATATTCCGTTTTGCCCAGCATCCCCGTAGTCGTATCCAGCTTACTCTCATACCAGGTCAGGATCGTATTGACGCCGGACAGCATTTGCCTGATGAAAGCATCGTCCCGGTAGTACTTCCAATAATCATGCACCATACTGATCCATAACAGGGAATAGGTGGGTATGACCTGCGGGACCACGCAGGGATAGCGGCTTTGGGTAAGACCTTCGGAGGTACGCGACATAAAATATTGCCGGATCATATTTTTTACAAGATCGTGGTCATAGCCCATGCTATTCAGGATCAGCGCCTGGATACGATTGTCTCCGATATATTGTAGCTGCTCGTAGTAAGCGTCTGTCAGCAGATAGTCTTTTGTACAAAGATCCTGGGTACGCCAGGCCGTTTGCAGGATACGATTGAATAGCGGATCGCTGGTTTCAAAAGAGGCTGTTTGGGGACGGGGCACATGATTGTATTTCGCATAGAGATCGTGGATCGTCAGGGGCTCTCCTTCGGTCATGACATCTAGTTCCATAAAGCGAAAGCTCCTGAACCAGAGCGGCCGGAATAGTCGACGCCCTCCCCCATCGGCGATGAATTTGTCGGCAACGCCATAAAGCTCTTTTCCTTCCAGCGAATCGCGGTGGCCCTTCATCCTTTGTTTATCTTTCAGGGCTTCCGCATAACTCAGGGTGAGGACCGTGTTCTTTCCCCCGCTGGTGACCAGTTCCGGGAAGGAGGTAGTCTCCGTTCCGTTGTCGAACAGCAAACTGACATGGGTGTGAGCCGGTATGAGCAGGTCTTTTTTGCCCAGCAAAAGATCGGGGACGATACTGGTATAACTGGCCAGTTCTCTGTCGTCGACACTCGCATGGATGCGTGCGAGACGTTGAAAACGGACCGTGTCCTCGACCAGGTAGGGCACTTCGCGGGGAACCAACTGCCACCACAGATCCGTGCCAGTAGCATAAGGGGCGCCTTTCACAAAAAAAACCGCATTTTTCCAATCCCCGTCATCATAACCCCGACTTTCCCATCCCCAGGGATATTTATTGGCATCGACGCTATCGCCGGGCGTTACGATGATAAATTCGGGCACTTTATAGGATTCGATCGGCAATATGGAATAGGCGTTGTCTTCCATCACCTTCCAGCTGGGGTTCGTATTGACGGCCTTTTCTTTTTCGGAATTGCCTTCCAGGATGAAAGCGGTCCGGACCGACATCTGAACCCAGGGTCCTCCCGCGCCATAGTTCCAGACCTGGGCCGCGATCGTATTACTGCCTTTTTGCAGGAAATGCGCGATGTCATAGGTATCGTAAAACCAGTTCTGCGGTGTCCCCTGGGCCGGACCGGCGCCCACGATATGCCCGTTGACAAACAGGCGGTAACGACTATCCGCCGATACGCGTATGACAAAGGAATCCACCGGATTCTCCAACAGGAATATCTTCCTGAAATGGTATACTCCGTATTCCCGCCCGCTTTTCCCGGGCATCGAGATCCAACTGGCGTCCCAGTATTTATTGATCCAGTCTGTAGAATATTGGGAATAGAGCTGCAAGCTACCACCTATTAGCAGTAAGGTAAAGAGGAGCCTTCCTGCCAGGCTAACGCGCATATAACAAGGGATTTTGCCTGTCATCGTTTAATGGATCCCCGACCTTCAGATGAGCGACCTGTTCATCACTCAGTATATTTTGAATGCCGTTGAAAGTACTGCCGCCGGGCATATAGGCACAGGTCATTGCGCGACGATAACCATTTGTCATATTCGCCTGAGCACCATGAACGGTCAGTCCGTTATGGAAGGAACAGCTCCCTGCCTTCATTACGGCAGCTACAGATCGATGCGTCTTAAATTCCGGATAATACTCAAAGATGGCCCCCATATTTTTAGTGATGCCGGGATTCTCAAAGCTGGTCTTTTTATACGTTCCCGGAAGGAAAAACAGGCAACCATTTTCCAGGGTGGCGTCATCCAGCGCTACCCAGATAGAAAGGGCGCGACGATCGCTGAAAGACCAATAGGGGGTGTCCAGGTGCCAGGAGGTCGGGTTGGCCCATGGCTTTTTGATAAGGGCCTGATCATGCCAGATACGGATGCTATCACAACCGGAGAGTTCCGCCGCCATTTTTCCCAGCCTTTCATCCAACATGACCTTTCGCATTTTCTCATTATCCATCCAGAGGTTGATCAGTTGGTCGAAAACCTGGTCGAAATAATTCTTATCTGCATCGTCACCTTTGCCGTAGACGTCTTCACGATCGGGCATCTTCTTGCCCTTCCTGGCCTGGACGGCCTCTTGCAGGGCTTCCCGCCACTGCTCCAGTTCGGGGGCAGAGAGAAAGCCTTCGACAATCAAAAAACCCTGCTCCTGGCATTTATTTACCTGTTCAGGAGATAGCTCGTTTCTCATTAGCAATTATTTTGGTGCGTACAAGGTGGCCATATAATTGAAGCCCGACCCTACCAAATGTATCCAGTATGTAAACAATTTAACAGACCATTTTTGGGTAATTTTTGTGTGTTTTGATATTTTTCAGTTATGTTTCTATTCATTTTCAAGGCTTCCCAATGAATAATTACCATAAATACCTGACTGTAACACCGGCAGAAGAAGCCTGGGGCTTCTATCTGACGACAGTGGGATATTCCAGGACCAACCCCAACCAGGCCTATCCGCCCAACCCGGAACATCCGCTTACTCATTCCTTTACCTGGAACAAAGGGAGGATCCTGAATGGGTATTACCTGGTGTTTATCTCCAAGGGGAAGGGGATCTTTGAGTCGGCGTTGACGGAACCCTCCCTGATCAAGGCAGGGACTTGTTTTTTTCTGTTTCCGGGAGTCTGGCACCGCTATAAGCCGGACGCCGATTCGGGGTGGGAAGAATATTGGATCGGTTTTAAAGGGAGCTATCCGGACGAGTTGATGAACAAAGGTTTTTTTGATCCTAAAATGCCGGTCATGAGTGCCGGGTTGCATGAAGACCTGCTAACCCTGATCTTCAAAATACTGGACCATGTGCGTTCTGCACCGCTGGGTTATCATCATGTCATCCCGGGGATCACACTCGAGATCCTGGGCTTGGTCTATGCTCTATCGCAGCACAAGAATCCGGACGGGGACCTTGACGGGCAAGCGATCGCCAGAGCGAAATTCATCCTCCGGGAGAACCTCGAAGGCCCCCTCGATATGGAAGCGCTTGTCCGGGAACTGGCAATGGGCTATTCCAAGTTCAGGAAACTATTCAAACAGGCTACGGGCCAGTCACCCAATCAATACCACATCAATCTCCGGCTGGATAAGGCCAAAGAACTCCTGAGCACTACAAACTTAAATGTTACCGAAGTCGCCTACCAGCTGGGATTTGATTCTGTGTTCTATTTTTCGCGGCTGTTCAAGAAGAAGAACGGGGTCTCGCCAAAGTCGTACCGGGAGAAATAAGAGGGAACGATCAGAAACAAATTTCCCTTACTGTACATTCCTGCGCGCGATGCCCCGCTCATCATCGGTCACCAATCCTTTCCCATCTGCGGCGTATATCCTGTAAGCCGTCTTATTAATAGGAGAACCAGTTCCCTGGTATCCGGTGATGGTCACGTTTTCAAAATGCCCCAGTTCTATGCCATGCGTAAAAAAAGGCATCCGGGTGGCTTCCCAGGTCTGGGCATAATCGTTTATACGCAGCCCCTTTACATACTCTGCCAAAAACCCCGGAATATCCCTTTTGAACAATTGCTCTTGCGGATACAGGCAGCCCCGCAGGTCTATGTTTCCGCCTGCCATTTCATTTAGTTTGCTATCCTTCAACTCAAAGCGGAANNCGATATCTTCTATCATACTTTCCCTGCTTCCATATATTAATATTCCATTCGTTCCTTCACAAATGATATTGCTGAATAGCACATGGCGTATTTTTCCCAACTTCACATTTTCTTTACCCCGGACAGCCGAGATATGAATGGGCTCCCCATTACCCCACCAGTCTCCGGTACGCAGATGGGTCTCAATATACAGGTTGGTAAAACTGATATTCTCCAGGGAACCCTCGTCACGCAAAAAGATCCCGATGCCCCGCGTGGAATTGGTAATGTTCACATTACTAACTCTCACATTACGGACCGTATTCTGATCCAGGAAGCCGATGCGGATACCGCTGGAATAAGACTGCAAATTGCAATTACTGACGATGATATTCTCCGAAATATGCCGCAGATGCTTAAAACCCGGGATCTCGAAATGATGGTCATAGCCCACGATAGCCAGGGCATCGTCTCCTGCCCTGATATCACAGCCATCGA
>PLXD01000453.1 GCA_003151295.1 Chitinophagaceae bacterium
AAGGGCATATCCCGCTGGCCTGTACACCCGATTATGCGAGCGCCGCTCCCGTGGTGGGTGCTACAGATGTATGCGAGACCAGTTTTTCTTTTTCCAATAGCGTCACGCGGATCCACGAAGATCCCCGTGAGACCAAGCCTTATACGGACGAACAATGGACTGCCATTCACGCGATGGGATATAAAGTGGAGGAAGACTTGCAGAAAGAAGACGTAAGGATGACGATAGGTGGAGAACCGACCTTTGTCTCGATCGACGACCGGGAGTCGGCGCAGTGGAATACCNNTGCATTACGGGCAGGGCAAATGGTATCCCGGAGAACCGTTGCCGCGCTGGCAATATGGCCTCTACTGGAGGAAGGACGGCTACCCGGTCTGGAAGAACAAGTCGCTGATCGCTCATGAAAAAAGCAAGACGAAGTATACCCATGAAGATGCGGCCAATTTTGGCTGGGAACTGGCCAGGCACCTGGCCATCAGCGAAAAGAACCTGACCCCTGCCTATGAAGATTCCTTCTATTATCTATGGACGGAAGGTAAATTGCCCGTGAATATCAATCCGCTAAACGTTAAATTAACCGACCCTGCCGAACGAAGGACCTTAATGCATCTGCTGGATAAGGGATTGGATAAGCCGGCGGGCTATGTGCTTCCGCTTCAATGGAACTTTTGGAATAACAACTGGCAAAGCTGCGAATGGCTGATGAATCGCCCTCACCTGTATCTTATACCCGGCGATTCTCCCATCGGTTTGCGGCTGCCGCTGGATTCCATACCGGCTTCGGCCAAAGATTCCGCAGATGAGAAGGTAGAACGCAGTTTATTCGAAGATTTGCCGTTACTGGCCTCTTATCATGAAACCATTGGGAGCCGTTATGGGCTGGTGGCTGAACATCCTTTGCCTGCCGCTAAGGTCAGGTCTCAGAAAACGGAAGCAGGTGATCGGCTCGCCGATAAGGATAAAAAGAAGACTCCTCAAAAAAAGGATGAGGTTGAGGAAACAGCCGAAACCAGGAAGGTCAGCTTCGAGGTGGTTTCCATTAAAACGGCTTTATGCGTGGAAGCCAGGGAAGGAGTGGTCTACCTGTTCCTGCCCCCTCTCAAATACATCGAACATTATTTAGACCTGGTAGCATCCATCGAAGCGACCGCTTTAAAATTGAAAATGCCGGTTCGCGTAGAAGGATATGAGCCCCCCAGGGACTACCGCATAGAAAGACTGGTAGTATCGCCGGATCCCGGCGTGATCGAGGTCAACATACATCCTGCAAACAACTGGAAAGAGCTCGTCCAGATCATCGATACCTTATATGAACAGGCTCATCTGTCCCGGCTGGGTACCGAAAAATTCATGCTGGATGGGAGGCATACCGGTACCGGGGGCGGTAATCATATTACTATTGGCGGAGCGACGCCTGCCGATAGTCCATTATTGCGAAGACCCGACTTGCTACGTAGCCTGATTACTTTCTGGCAGCATCACCCCGGGCTCTCCTACCTGTTTTCCGGCGCTTTTATCGGTCCGACCAGCCAGGCGCCCCGGATCGATGAAGGACGTGATGAGAAGCTGTACGAAATGGAGATCGCCTTCAGCCAGGTGCCTGAGAAAGGATTTATCCCTTTCTGGACCGTCGACCGGATATTCCGGCATTTGCTGACCGATATAACGGGCAATACCCACCGCTCCGAATTCTGCATCGACAAACTCTACTCTCCCGACTCTTCTTCAGGAAGATTGGGTATCCTGGAACTCAGAGCTTTTGAGATGCCGCCGCATAAGCAAATGAGTCTGGTACAGATGCTTTTGATCAGGGCCCTCGTGGCCTGGTTCTGGAAGAAGCCTTACAAGCATGAGCTGGTGAGATGGGGTACGGAACTACATGATAAATTCATGCTGCCACATTATGTGCGACAGGATATAAAAGACGTGGTGGAAGGATTGAATAGTGCCGGTTATCCTTTCCAGGAAGATTGGTTTGCGCCTTTCCTGGAATTCCGGTTCCCGCATTATGGCCGGATCCGGGTGCAGGATATCGAACTGGAGGTTCGCATGGGCATCGAACCCTGGCATGTACTGGGCGAAGAGGTGACCGGTTCGGGAACCGCCCGTTATGTGGATTCTTCACTGGAAAGGGTACAGGTGAAGTTGAGCGGTTTAAACGGTACCCGCTATGTACTCTTGTGTAATGGCAATCGTGTCCCGCTCAGGGAGACCGGTGTAAAAGGAGAATGGGTCTGCGGGATAAGATACCGTGCCTGGCAGCCCGNNCCCCCCCAGTGCCTTACACCCTACGATCGGCGTCGATATACCGCTGACCTTCGACCTGGTAGACACCTGGAACAGCCGTTCCATCGGCGGATGTACCTACTATGTCTCGCATCCGGGAGGCAGGGGATATGACACATTCCCAGTTAATAGTTACGAAGCGGAATCCAGGCGGGTCAGTCGCTTTGGCACGCTGACCCATACACAGGACGTATTGCCTGCCCGCCCTTACCTGACTCTTATCGAGCATTATATTGAACAGAACAGGCTGCCCTTTTCAATCGATCCCCCTCCGTTGGAGCTGAATAAAGAATATCCCTATACGCTGGATTTGCGGCAAATGTGGAAAAATAAGAAATAGCCTGTAGCCCGTGTCTTCCGTTCGGGGATTTGGATTCGGGAATTAAATCCTTCTCACATCTACAGACACCGACAGCCTGTGCGGGCCGCTGCTCACGATGACGCCTTTCAGCGGGACAATATCGGCATAGTCCCTTCCCCAGCCGATCGTCAGGTATTGATCGGAGGGCAGTTGGTTATTGGTAGGGTCGAAGTCGATCCATCCGTTGCCGGGAATGAACAAAGAGAACCAGGCATGGGAAGCGTCTACTCCTGCCAGCTTTTCCGTTCCTTCAGGGGGAAGGGTCTCGATATATCCGCTGACGTATCGTGCCGCCAATCCCATCGAGCGGATACAGGCGATGGCCAGGTGCGCAAAATCCTGGCAAACGCCTTTGCGTTCTGCCATCACGACGGATAAAGGGGTGGTGACGGTGGTNNGGTGGTGAAGCCGGGCTCGAATTCAAAATCAATATGGATCCGCTGCATAAGATCCCTGGCAGCTCCGAACAGGGGACGGCCGGGTATGAAAGACTGCCGGGCATAATCCGTTATCTCCGGAGATAGGGGGGTCATGGGCGTTGCCAGGATATATTGAAGGATATCCGTATCTCCAGGCCGGGGGGTATGCAACTGCTCCTTCACTTCTTCCCAGGGAGTATTTTCGTACAGGTCGAATTCCAGGGTACCCGTATTTGTCCGGACGATCTCGGAAGAGACGGTGACCGTCAGGAATTTGTGTTCCTGCTGAATGGCGAAATAGGTCACTTTATTGCCGAAGAAATCTTCGTATTCATTCATTATGTCAGGTGCCGGATGGATCTCCAGCACGGCTTACTTGCAGAGCTGTTTGTCTGTCGAACGGGGGATCAGCCTGGCGATATTATGACATAGGCTTACCGGCTCGAAGTAGGTATACCGGGTTGTATGTGTCACTTTGTAATGCATGTCGTCTATCTGTAAGTGAACAATTGTTTCTGCGATTGGGCATGTTTAAAATAGGTCTTCGAGATCATATCCGGAATGGCCATAAGCAGGGAATACATTTTCGATAAAAATTCATCCAGATTCTCATAACGAGGTTCAGAACTACCGGAAATGGATAACTGCTCCTTATCCGCTAATTTCAATAAGGAATAGGCCTCCCATATCAGCTTTTCGTGTTCGGTCAGGGCACTCCCCGGCTGGCTCCTGGGCAGGTTAGCCAGGTAGGTTTTTAACCGTTCCAACTGGTAGACCAGGGACCGTGGATTATTGCCGTCCAGCAGCATCAGGTCCAGTACCAGCGATAATTGCAGGGGAGCCCTGTATTTATACCGGTAATTGACCAGGCTTTCACTACTGCTTAGCACGGCTTCCTGCAGATCGTACTGCGACTGTTTATCATAGTTATTGACCAGGGTGGCCCGTAACAGGTTCACGAGTAAAAGGCTTTGTTCTATCTTTCGACCCGTATCCAGCATGATCCAGCCCTGTTCCCGGGAAATGCTTTCCCTGTTTAGCCCGACAAAAGCCACCAGGGAAGTGATGAGGCTGTCCAACGCTCCAAGCATCTTTCCATGCCCCGGATTTTCAAGGGAGGCTGCCGCCGTCCATTCTTCCTCGATCCCTCTCAGCACCCGCCAGGTATCCGTCGACCAATGATCCCTTACCGCGTGTACTGCCTGGCTGAAAAGAGCCAGGTTATAACCCAGGCTGCCGGTCCTCTTCTCGTCGAACAGGATATTGCGGAGTTCGGGCCATGGATCCTCATGTCTTGTCTCCCGGCCTTCAGTATCGAAAAATCCCGGGTAGGTATAGGAGTATTGGGTGAGGGCTTTTAGCAGCAGGTCCTGCTCCGCCTGGATATCCTGCTCTACGAGTAACCGATTGCCTTCCGCAACGAATTGCATGACGGTACGTTGAAAACGGGCGTTTCCCAGTACGCGTTCAGTATATCTCCCTACCCAAAAAAGATTTTCCGCCGTATGACTGGGTAGCATGCCTCCGGGGCTGTCTCTGATAGCAGCCGGGGGCAGTTCTTTGCGGATGTTCAGCGTGCGCCCGGGCTCCGGAGAAATGATCCAGGTGTCCTTACTGATGCCCCCCCGTTGGTTGGAGATGACGAAGTTCCCGCCTTCCGAAGAACTACGGGTAAGCCCGCCAGTCATAGCAGTATAGGTCTCGCCGTTGCTTACCAGGAAACTCCGGAATAAAGCATGGCGGGGTTCGATCTTGTCCTTTACCAGGGCGGGTGTCGAAGAGAAATGGATCTTCTCCTGTCCTACATATAAATGAGGATGCGCTTTGATTTGCGCTTTTAATTGTTGTATTTGTTTGTCCGTCAGGGAGGCGGCGTCGATGGAAGTGCTCCCGTAGGAATCCTTGTATATCCTTTTAATGACCAGGGAACGGGCATTATCCAGCACATAGCCCAGTTCCTTGGGTTGGCCACACCACCAGGAAGCGATCGTCGGCATGATCAGATCGGTGCCTAGTAGATAGCGGGCGATAGGTTGTAAGAAAGGCATCAACCCGGGATTTTCAAGGATGCTGCTGCCCAATGGGTTGGCGATGCTGACATTTCCGCTGCGGACCGCGTTGAGCAGACCGGGTACTCCCAACTGTGAGTCTTCTTTCAGTTCCAGCGGGTCGCAATACACGTCGTCCACCCTGCGGAGGATGGTATCCACCTTTTCGAGGCCTCCCAGGGTCTTGATCCAGATATAATTGTCCTTTACAATGAGGTCGTTGCCCTGCACCAGTGTAAAACCCAGTATGGAGGACAGGTAGGAATGTTCAAAATAGGTCTCGTTCCCTGGTCCCGGCGTAAGGATCACAATGCGGGGAGCTTGCTTTTGTCCCGGCGCTATCTCTTCCAGTGCATTACGCAGGCTCTCGAACCAGGTGGCCGTTCGTCTCACTTTGAATCCGTTAAACAGCTCGGGCAGGATACGCGCCATAGCCATCCTGTTCTCCAGGGCATAGCCCGAACCGGAGGGAGCCTGGGTGCGGTCATTAACGATCCAGATCTTTCCGTCCGACCCCCGCGCTATATCCGCGGCGTAGAGCACCAG
>PLXD01000468.1 GCA_003151295.1 Chitinophagaceae bacterium
AGATTAGCCGGAACGGTGCATATCGGCAATACCCTGGAAGAGATCGTGCAGACAGAACAGGCGACCTGGAAAGGTAGCCACCCGGACCGGCCTTTTGTCTTGCTGGCTCAGCAAAGCCAGTTCGACCCGACGAGGGCTCCCGAAGGCAAACATACCGCCTGGGCATATTGTCATGTGCCGGGAGGTTCGCGGGTTGATAGGACCACGGCTATTGAAAAACAGGTAGAAAGGTTTGCCCCGGGTTTTCGGGAAAGGATCCTCGCCAGGCACACGCTGGATACCTTTGCCATGGAGGAGTACAATCCCAACTATATCGGTGGCGATATCAACGGCGGGGTGATCGATATCGACCAATTGTTCACCCGACCGGCGCTGCGGAGCTCACCCTACCGTACTTCTGCCAAAGGCATTTATATCTGCTCCTCGTCCACACCTCCCGGCGGGGGGGTACATGGCATGTGCGGTTATCATGCTGCGAAACGGGTTTTGAAAGACATTTTTAGGTGATACGTATCGGCTACCTTTGCCTTGCTATGTCGATACCTGTAAATCGGGAAACAAATCCCGAAGTCTGGCTGCGAGGACCGTTGCCGGGTATACCCGATTCTCTGCAGCCTGTTGCACATACCCTGCTTCAGGCAAAGGAGGAGCTACATTTCCTGATGAAAGATTTTCCGGAGGCATTTCTCTGGGAAAGGCCGGCAGGAGTCGCATCGGTCGGTTTCCATCTTCAGCACTTGGCCGGCTCACTCGACAGGCTATTTACTTATGCGCGCGGAGCAGCACTCAGCCACGCACAGTTGAAGGTCTTGTCGGAAGAAGGTAGACCTCCTGAAACCGACAATACGGCCAGGGACCTGCTGGAAGGCTTCGACAGGCAGGTGGACCTGGCGCTCGACCAACTGGGCAAGACTTCCGAACAGACAATAGGGGAGACCCGGTTAGTGGGCAGGGCGGGGATCCCCTCTACCCAATTTGGGCTGCTTGTCCATGCGGCCGAACATACCATGCGCCACCTTGGACAATTGCTGGTGACTGCACGCTTTCTTTCGGATAGCATTAAGTGATTGATATTCAGTAATGTTAGTCCAGCAAGTTTTCCATGGCCGCCGATAGGGCAGGTTCATGCGCTGAGCTGTCCAGGATGAAAAGGACCTCTTCCCCTGAAATGGGGTAGTCAAAGAGATCGAAATAGGCCAATACTTTGAGTATGCTGTTTTTCAATGGCATAATGGGATGGCTTTTCATTACGAACGCCGCTATATTGACAAGGGTTGCTTGGGGCTTCAGACAGCTGATAAAACTTCCTGTACGATCATCTCCGGGCAACCTCCCTGTTCCTATCCTGCGTTCGCTTTAATAATTTAAAGGATAGGGTTATCTATCAGTATGGATACAAAGGCAAACTACAATCCCCCTCTTTTTAAAGAGGGGCCTTCCAGCGGTGAACCCCTCCAGGAAGGATCTTCCCTCCCGGAGGAATTTTATAGACCGGGCATGTCTTTTTATTTCCTGGCCAAAAGGACCTTTGACCTCATCGTCTCTTTTCTTGTCATCTTGTGTGTGCTGAGCTGGTTATTGCCGCTCCTTGCCCTGTTGATCATCCTGGATTCAGGGATGCCGGTATTCTTTTTACAGAAGAGGGTCGGTCGCGGAGGGCGGCTTTTTACCTGTTATAAGCTTCGGACCATGGTCCCTAATAAGGAGGCGGATGAGAGGGCGGCTTTGGAATATGACAGCCGTATCACACGGCTGGGAAGATTGCTCCGTAGGACCAGCCTGGACGAGCTTCCGCAATTCTTCAACGTGCTGGCGGGATCGATGAGCATTGTAGGGCCCCGGCCGCATATGATCACGGATTGCAGGTTTTTTGCCTCTGTCATAGCCGGTTATGCGTTTAGAAACCATGTCAGGCCAGGTATAACGGGCCTGGCACAGGTAAAAGGTTTTCATGGACCGGTGAGCGAGATAGGAAATATTTTCGGGAGATACCAGTGGGATGCGTTTTATATCCGACATGCCGGTTTCCTGTTGGATCTGCGTATAATCCGGAGGACCCTTGCTGATTTTTTTCTCATCGCCAGACACTTTATCTTTATACGGAAATATGCGTATAAAAATGCTGAGTCCTCTTTGGGGGCACGAGTACATGGAGATAAAGACCTTTATCAATAAGATAAAGGAGGCGGGCTATGACGGCTTGGATACCTGGATGCCTGAAGATCCTGTCGTGAAGAGAGAACTGCTGGATGCATTGCAGCATCATGAACTATTACTGGTTTCCCATCAACATCAGGCGCACGGCGTGGACTTTACTGCGTTTAAAACTTCTTTCCTTGAATATCTGCATTTCAGCGCACAGGGTGATCCTGTGCTGATCAATTCCCATACCGGAAGGGACTGGTTTTCTTTTGCACAGAATCTCGAACTGGTAGATATTGCGGCGGAATTCAGCGCTAAAACGGGCATCCCTGTCGTACATGAGACCCACCGCGGAAGAATGGGGTATAGCCCCGGCCATTTACAGGATTATTTCGATGCCAGACCGGAACTTACCATTACCGCAGACCTCTCTCATTGGGTCTGTGTTACCGAGAGCCTGCTGGAGAATTTCTCATCCACCATCGGGCAGGCGATTACTCGTACCCGGCATATTCATGCGCGTATTGGATTCGAAGAAGGTCCCCAGGTACCCGATCCGCGTGCGCCCGAATGGAAATATGCGGTAGATCGTTTTCTGTCCTGGTGGGACGCGATGGTAGAACAACGCGCCCGGATCGGTGACGCGCTGTTTATGTTCACTACTGAATTCGGCCCCCCACCTTACCTGCCGACGCTGCCTTTTAGCAATCAACCCGTCGCCGACCAGTTTGCCATCAATCATTATATGAAAGACCTGTTGCGGACGAGATACGCAGAATATGTTTAATCATATTGCCGGTTTTATGGACAGCCGTTCGCACCACCCAAGGAAGCTGGTATATACATTATCCAACGCAAGCTTTTGCCGGGCTGTTAATACTCCCGGGTTCACCCTGCTGCTGGAACGTATCCGGAATCCTCTTTTCTGCAGGAAATATTTTGCGCTTAGGGAATAGCCTTCCGAAATGATCGTATCTGCCCGGGTCAGTTCGGACTGTACCCATTTCACCTCTTCCAATTTATCTGGATTGGTAGCATTGTTGCACATCCAGGCGAACATTTCAGGATAGAAATTGCCTGCAATGGCGGACATTCCTTTGGCTCCTGCCTGTAAGGAATACATGGCGTTGGGAGTGTGGGCATCGTAGAATTCTATCCGGTTCCCTTTTATCAAGTCAAGCTTGGCCTTGACGATTGCAAAGTCGATGGAAGTATCCTTATAATAGATGAGCCGGTTGGTATCCAATAGGGATTTGAACAGTCCCGGCAGGATGATCCTTTTATAAGGAGAGGGGCATTCGTAAAGTCCCAGCGGAATATTGTCCGTAAGACTGCTGATTTTTTCGAAATTTCTAAATAAGGTATCGTCACTTTCCTCTTTTGCTGCGAGATGGGAAGTGATCAGGATTACCCCGTTGACCCCGGTATGATACATTTTCTTCGTGAATTCGGCTTTTTCTTCCAGGGTTTCTCCGAAGGATCCTGTTGCAACGACGGACACCCTTCCGTTGACATGTTTAACCGTATGTTTGGCCAACGCAAGCCTCTCTTCCGGACTAAGGCTATACATCTCACTGCTGAGACAATTCGCGAAAAATCCTTTTGCGCCTGCCGACAGGTAGAGATCGATCAGCCGGGATAATGCGTCGAAATCGATCTTTCCATTCTCCGCATAGGGCGTGAGCATGACCGGAACGAACTTTTTGTCGCTTACAAAGGGCCCACTGGGGTGGCCGCCCTGAAAATGCTGCCCCGAAGGATCAATCCCGGGATGAAAACGACCTGGGGCGGCAAATAATTTTTGTGCGATCGAGGAAGAAAGGACGACCGCTCCTGCCCCGACCGTAAGATTTTCCAGGAAAATGCGACGCGATGATTTCCGGTTGTCCATGTTGCAAACGTTTTAATGAGTAGCAGGCATCTGTCTGCCATCCGCCAACTGCCGTAACGGACTACAGTTCATAAAATCATAAAGAGAAAAATAAGCAAAGAATATACTCAGTATATGGCAAAAAAGTATCATGCTTCGGGGCGGTTTAGTTCTAATTTTAATACCTGTTTTAAAATACTTATCATGATCAGGAATCGATTTACCATGAATCGGTTGTTCCGGAACCGGATAATCAGGAATCGGATGACAGGGGACTGCATTCTCTGGAAACGGGCAAATGGCCTGAAAAAGGGGTTTCTTGCATTGGCTTTCTCTCTTTCCTTGCATGCGGGTGCACAGCGGGGCATATTCGATATTATGGCTTATGGGGCGGTGCCCGGGGCGAATAAACTTTGCACGAAGGCCTTGCAGGCAGCGGTGGATGCTTGTCATGAGGCGGGGGGAGGGAAGGTGCTGGTTCCTGCCGGTGTTTTTACGATCGGCACTATCCACCTGAAAAGCAATGTGCATATCTATCTGCAACAGGGTGGTATCCTTCGGTGCAGTATGAACCTCGACGATTACGAACCCTATACACCCGGG
>PLXD01000010.1 GCA_003151295.1 Chitinophagaceae bacterium
GCGCCTGCCGGTGAAAGGTCCGGATCCAGCCCGCTTCCGGAATAAGTTACTAATTCCGCGGGAATATCCTCCTTTTTTATACCGGGATTGTGGACCAGGAAACTATCGATATGTGCCTGCACATCTTTCAGGTAGTCCGGGTTGGATGGCCCTTTATTACTACCTCCGCTACCGGCCGCATTATAGGCCACGGCCGAAGGGCGGCTCCAGAAATATTTATCCTGATCAAATTTCTGTCCGATATTGGCATAGCCTACTATCTTGCCATTGACGGAGACGGTCTCTCCTTTTCCATTTCCCGGCGCCATTTTGCCGATGGCAGCGATAAATAAAGGATAGAGTACGGAGCAAATAACGATAAATACCAGTGTGATTTTTAACGAAGGCCAAATATATTTTTTCATTTGAGAAATTTTTTTTCATTACAGAAGCTCCATTCATTACCTGTTTCGCTCATTACATAAATACGGCTAATAACATATCGATTAATTTAATGCCTATGAACGGTATAATGATGCCGCCAACGCCATAGATCATCAGGTTCCTTCTCAAAAGGGCGCTGGCGCCGATCGGTTTGTACTTTACGCCGCGAAGCGCCAGGGGTATCAGGAAAGGAATAATAAGTGCGTTGAATATGACCGCCGAAAGAATAGCGCTTTGCGGGCTTTTCAAATGCATGATATTAAGCGCCTGCAGTGCTGGGATTGAAGTAATGAACAGGGCCGGTACGATCGCAAAGTATTTAGCCACATCGTTGGCGATGGAAAAAGTCGTCAACACACCCCTTGTCATTAATAACTGTTTGCCTATTTCCACGATTTCGATCAGCTTGGTGGGATCATTATCGAGATCTACCATATTACCTGCTTCTTTCGCAGCTTGCGTTCCGCTGTTCATCGCAACGCCGACATCAGCCTGTGCCAGGGCGGGAGCGTCGTTGGTCCCATCTCCCATCATGGCTACCAATTTACCACCCTGTTGCTCCTTTTTTATATAATTCATCTTGTCCTCCGGCTTGGCTTCGGCGATAAAATCATCTACGCCTGCCTTCTCCGCGATGAATTTTGCAGTGAGTGGATTATCCCCGGTGACCATCACCGTCTTCACCCCCATTTTACGTAAGCGTTCAAAACGCTCCTGGATGCCGGGTTTGATGATATCCTGTAATTCGATGACGCCGAGGGCCCTGTCGCTCTGACTCACGACCAGCGGCGTTCCCCCTTTGGAAGCGATGATCTTTACCCTTTCGGCAGTTTCTTCCGGGAAGGAATTGCCCGCCCTGGTGACCATGTTCATTATGGAATCATACGCGCCTTTGCGGATTTTCAAACCACCGGGCAGATCGATGCCGCTGCTTCTCGTTTCCGCAGTGAATTCGATGAACTTTGCGCCATTCGTATTGAATGTGTTGGGGTTCAGGTCAGCTAATTCAAGGATCGATTTCCCTTCCGGCGTCTGATCCGCCAAAGAAGATAATACGCAGGCTTCGGTGAAAGCGGTTTTATCGATCCCGTTTGCAGGCCAGAAATTCGTTGCCTTCCTGTTTCCGATGGTGATGGTACCGGTCTTATCGAGCAACAAGGTATCCAGGTCTCCGGCAGTTTCCACGGCTTTACCGCTCTTGGTGATCACATTGGCACGCAATGCCCTGTCCATACCTGCAATCCCGATAGCGCTCAACAGGCCGCCGATCGTCGTGGGGATCAGGCAAACATAAAGCGACACGAAGGCTGCGATCGTGATGGGCGTATTGGCATAATCCGCGAATGGCTTTAACGTGACGCAGACGATCAGGAAAATGATGGTGAAACTCGCCAGAAGGATCGTCAGGGCAATTTCGTTGGGCGTTTTTTGCCGGCTGGCGCCTTCCACCAGGGCGATCATTTTGTCCAGGAAACTTTCCCCCGGTTCGGTGGTCACCCGGACCTTTATCCGGTCGCTCAGTACTTTGGTCCCGCCGGTCACACTGGATTTATCGCCGCCGGATTCGCGGATGACGGGTGCGCTTTCACCGGTGATGGCAGATTCATCGATGGTAGCGATCCCTTCGATAATTTCGCCGTCCATGGGTATTGTATCGCCCGTTTCGCAGAGGAATACGTCTCCTTTTTTCAACTGGGAGGAAGGGACGACTTTGACCTCATTGGTATATATTTCTCCTACCGGGAAAACCTTCTTTGCCGGTGTGTCTTCCCTGGTTTTGCGCAGGGAGTCGGCCTGTGCTTTGCCCCTAGCCTCCGCGATCGCTTCCGCAAAGTTGGCAAAAAGGACGGTAAGCAGCAGTATGATGAAAATAGCGATGTTATAGGCCAGGCTGCCCTGCGAGATTTCCCCGGCTCCGATCCAGATGCAGACGCCCAGCATGATGATGGTCCCGATATACACCGTGAACATGACCGGGTTCTTCACCATGACGGAAGGCTTTAGCTTCACAAAGGATTCTTTCAGTGCATTTGCCACCAGGGCGCGCGGAAATAAAGACGAATTTCTATTTCTCATTTAAATATTTTTTAATGAATGCTGAAATATTCTGCTATAGGCCCCAATACCAGCGGGGGAAAATATGACAAAGCAGTAATAATAATGATAACGGCAAACGTCATCACGCCGAACGTGAGTGAATCTACCTTTAAAGTACCCGCGGACTCGGGAATATGTTTTTTGTTTGCCAGCAACCCGGCGATGGCTACCGGCCCGATGATCGGCAGAAACCTTCCCAGTATCATGGCAAATCCTGCGGTGATATTCCAGAAAGGATTATTGTCGGCCAATCCTTCAAAGCCGCTCCCGTTATTGGCATTGGAGGAAGTATATTGGTACAGCATTTCGGAAAAGCCATGATATCCCGGATTGTTAAGCCAGGCGGACGGCTTGACGGCCCAGTCGTTATTACCATGATGGACAAAATAATAGGCAGCCAGGGCCGTACCGCCCTTAATGATAAAGGCAGACAACAGGGTAACCAGGGCAGCGATCTTCACTTCCCGGGCTTCGACTTTATGTCCCATGAATTCCGGCGTACGCCCGACCATTAACCCGGATATGAATACGGCGATGATGATATAAATATAGTAATTGAGTATCCCTACTCCGCAACCTCCGTAAAACGCATTGACCAGCATCCCCAGCATTTGCATGAGCCCGGAGATTGCCATGGAGCTGTCATGCATGGAGTTTACCGATCCTGTAGAAATAATGGTCGTGACAATACTCCAGTATCCCGAAGCAGCAGGGCCGAATCTCACTTCTTTGCCTTCCATAGCGCCTGTCGGCTGGGCGACGCCCATTTTCGCTATCATCGGATTGCCGTGGATTTCCGTAATCATCGTAGGGATCACCAGGCAAAGCATCCCGAGGGTCATGATGCCGAAAATAACGTAGGCGAATTTTTTCCGGTTGATATAAAAACCCAGCGCAAAGATCATCGCGATCGGGATGAGCATCTGGGCGATCACTTCCAGCATATTGGTAAAGTAGTTTGGATTTTCCAGGGGATGTGCCGAATTGGCGCCATACCAGCCGCCACCGTTGGTGCCCAGGTGTTTGATAGCGATCATGCCGGCTGCCGGACCACGGGACACCTGTACCGTATCCCCCTGGAGGGTAGTGATGGTATCTTTCCCGTCATAACTGGCGGGGGTGCCGTTGAAGGCTAGCAGGACTGCCATGACGATACAAAGAGGCAATAGGATCCTGGTTATTGTTTTGGTGAAGATCTCCCAGAAATTGCCCAGGTTATTGGTCGTCTTTTCTTTGAGCCCGTTAAATAGCGCCACTAAACAGGCTATTCCCGTTGCCGCGCTCATGAACTGCAGGAAAGTGATCACAAAAAGTTGCGTCAGATAGGTCACGCCGGTTTCGCCGGAATAATCCTGCAGGTTACAGTTGACCAGGAAACTGATCGCCGTATTAAAACTCAGGTCCGGGGTCATGTTAGGATTGCCATCCGGGTTCATCGGTAAATGGGCCTGGAACAGGAACGCGAAAAAGGCATATACGAACCATAACAGGTTTACGGTAAGCATGGCTTTCAGAAATTCCTTCCAGCTCATTTTTTTATGCGGGTCTATGCCGCAAAAGCGGAAAATCAATCGTTCCAGCGGGTTCATGAAATCGGTGATCGTTTTCTCTCCTTTAAATACTTTGGCGATGTAGCGGCCCAGCGGGAACGCCAGTATTACCACCAAAAGAAAGGAGACTACGACACCTGTCAATTCCGTATTCATGTATAAATGATTTTAAGGTTAAAATTTTTCAGGTTTCAGCAATACATACAGCAGGTAAATGAATACCCCGATCGATAAAATAAAGAGTGCAGTTATCAT
>PLXD01000002.1 GCA_003151295.1 Chitinophagaceae bacterium
AAAGGAACATACATGTTTCCTTTATTGTCAAATGCCATCGGCATTGCCGTATGCCAGTTTCTTTTTACGCTCTGAGTAGTGTCGTTTAAGATCACTTCAGTTTTACTCGTAGGAACCAATTCGCCCGCAGTCAGTTTATTTCTAAATACGCTTGTCACCGTACTGGTATAGAGATACCCGTCATGGATGGTCACCCCCACTGCAGAACCTCCGAAATCCGTATAATCCCCAAAGTATACGATCGAATCTGCTTTGCCGTCATGGTTGGTATCCCGAAGCCCCACGGTCCCTCCTTTCCCTTTCATAGCGTCATTGAACGTCAATTTAACATAGATATCCCCGTTGTCATTTACCGCAATATGCCTGGCGCGACCGATGCTATCCACCACGACCATCGCTTCAAAGCCCCCTGGAAGAATGAGCCCCCCGTTTCCAGGATCGCTTTTAGGAAGACCTTCATGCCCCCTGCATCGGGCAAATCCTACTATGATCAAAAAAAATAAATAGGCATATATGAATGGTTTTACGATCCGAAAGGATTGAAAAAAATTTATTATAACTGGCTTCATATAAACAAATATTAGCTATACCCCACTCGCACCGGAATTTCCGGGAATATCCGCAATAAATGGACAGCTTAATAAATATAAATTATTTCATTATCACTGAAAAAATAAATGATGAACGGGAGAGAATCTGCTACGCAATCGTTTGTTGAGTTACTTTAGTGTAAAGCGATGCCTATTTTCTGTCCGATCAGCGGGATTTGCAAATTGGTCGGCCTGTTTCACCGCGTCTGCAAACCCCTGCAATTGGGGATGGCAGAAAAGTGAAAATCATCTTTCCCTCTGGGGGAAGTACCAAAGTAACGGAAACTTTTGATGTGGAAAACACACATTCCATTGAAATGCAAAGAGGCGGTTGGCAGGCCATTTTGGATAATTTCAAAAAATATGCCGAATCAAATTCTTAATTATTAAAAGCCTCATTGGTCGTCATTTTCATGATTTTGTACGAATTGTAATCAGAGTTATTGCCGCAAATGAAACCCGCCATGACAGCGGGTTTCATTTTTATAAATAAATCAGGACTGTCGTACTTATTTTCGTTTTAGATACTATATTTACTTTAACTACGCGAGACTCGCAAAGGTTTAAAGCTTATTGAAGAATGAAGATTTCAGTATGTATTTCTATCATTATAACATTTTTTTTGCAAGGTTGTAAAGATGCTTCAACCAAAAACAATAAAGCAGATCCGCTTGCCATTAGGAAGAGCATAGCCGAAACCCCGGTAATAGCGGCAGACGCAGCCATCGCAAAAATGCATGTGGAGGATGGTTTCGTTGTAAAATTGGTGGCTGCAGAACCATTGATAGCCGCACCGGTAGCCCTTAGTTTTGATGAAAAGGGACGGATATGGGTCGTGGAAATGCAGGATTACATGCCTGATACAGTGGGTACGGGTGAAGATACGCCAAGCGGTAAAGTAGTAATACTTAGCGATAAAAATGGCGACGGGATAATGGATGACAGCCAGGTGTTTTTAGATTCACTTATTTTACCCCGTGCCATCTGTCTGGTAGATGGCGGAATTCTTGTTGCAGAGCCGCCGAAGCTCTGGTACTACGAAATAAAAAATGACAAACCGGTACATAAAACACTGGTAGATTCTGCCTATACTGTAGGTGGCAATGTAGAACACCAGCCCAATGGATTGTTCAGAGCCCTTGATAATTGGATATACAATGCCAAGTCTGCCAAACGTTACAAAAAAATGGGCACTCACTGGCTGACAGAAAGAACGCATTTTCGCGGGCAGTGGGGCATTACCCAGGATAACTATGGACGTTTGTATTACAACACCAATTCGGATAACTTATTAGGTGATTATTTCTCACCCGGACCAGGCGCAGAAAATGAACATCAACGGAGTGTTGCAGGATTCGAAGAAAATATCGTAGAAGATAACAGGGTGTACCCGGTGAGGCCTACTCCTGGCGTAAACCGTGGTTATATGCAGGGGGTGTTGGATGACAGCCTGAGGCTGGTAGACTTTACAGCGGCTTGCGGCCCTGTGATTTATAACGGCAATTTGTTTGATAAAGCCTATGATGGAAATACTTTTGTAGCAGAGCCATCAGCCAATCTTATAAAAAGAGATGTTCAAACCGGGCAGGGATATATAACAAAGGGGAAAGAAGCCTACGATAATAAAGAATTTATTGCCAGCGAAGATGAACGTTTCCGGCCCGTAAACCTCCATATTGGTCCTGACGGGGCTTTATATATTGTAGATATGTACAGGGGTATCATCCAGCATAAAACTTATTTAACGCCTTATCTTAAAAATGAAATAAAAGAAAGGGCTTTGACAAATCCCTTAAATTGCGGGCGTATTTACAAAGTTATTCCCGTAAACAAAACAGCCATCAATGTACAGTTCAGCAGTAAGCCCGGTGAACTGGTTAAACTGCTGCAACATCCTAACGGCTGGGTTCGCAGTAAAGCGCAACAACTGCTGGTTGATGCAAAAGATAAGCAGGTCGTGGCTTCATTGAAACAACTGTTGAAAAATACGGGCGACCCCATCACTTTAACACATGCATTATGGACCCTGGAAGGATTAAGCGCCTTACAACAGGCCGATGTGTTGCCTTTGCTGCAACAAAACGACTGGACAATACGTATGCAGGCCTTAAGCGTATTGCCCTCGGTGATGAATAGGAATAATTACCGGTCATTTATACCCGCCCTGAAAAAAATGATGAACGAACGCGATACCCTGGCGGCACCCTATATCGCCTTCCTCGCGAATTACATACAGCCGTTGGACCCTTCTTCAGCCCATGAAATATTGATCGGGCTTATCCGGGAATATTCGGACAATATATATGTCGCCGACGCCGTGATAAGCAATCTCTATAATAAGGAAGAAGCATTTTATAAAGAGGCGCTGATCATTCATCCGGATAGCAGCATCCTTTTCAACAAACAGTTGAAGAAACTGATTAATAATATCGAAAGGGCGAAGACCGGCAGTAGCTTTAATAAGCTGGAAAAACAATATCCAAGGGGTGCAACTATTTTTCTAACTGTTTGTCAAACCTGCCACGGCAGTGACGGAAATGGCATCAAAGCATTGGCTCCGCCTTTAAATGGTTCTAATTGGGTGGAGGGCGATAAGAGTAAGTTGATCCCGATCGTCTTATATGGTTTAACGGGTCCTGTGAAAATTGCCGGAAAATTGTATAAATCACCCGAGATCAATGGGGACATGCCCGGCATCGGCGCCAATAAGGAATTTACAGACGATGACATTGCGGATGTCTTGAATTTTGTCCGCAACTCCTGGAACAATAAAGGAGAAAAAATCATCCCGGAAGATATAGGTGGTGTCCGCAGCAAATATAAAAACCGGGAAAAAGCTTTCACCATGGAAGAACTCGAACAATTGAAATAGCTCGAATAATTAAAATAGTATGGAAAAAAAAATATTGCGTGCGGGCATTGCAGGATCGGGCTTTGCCGCAAAATTTCACTACGATGCCTTGCAGCGTGTCTTTAGCGCAAAATTGGATATCCGGGGAGCTTACTCCCCTACCCGGAAAAAACTGGAGGCATTTACCGCACCCCGGGACTTGCGGACATTTAGCAGTATGAACGAACTGATCGAAGAGTCTGACNNGCTGCGTTGAAGCAGGATAAATATGTGATCGTCGAAAAACCGTTTACTGGATATTTTGGGGATGGCAGCGAAACATTCAACGGCGACACTTTCTCCAGGGAAGAGGGTCTTCTGCGAGCCATGGAAAGCGTGGGCAGGATGCTGGAAGCAGAAAAGAGAAGCGCCGGTCGCATTATGTATGCCGAGAACTGGGTATACGCCCCTGCAGTTCAGAAACAAAAGGAAATGCTTCAAAAAACCGGGGCGCAGATACTCTGGATGCACGGCGAAGAGTCTCATTCAGGTTCCCATTCACTGACCTACGGACAATGGAAATTTTCAGGCGGAGGTTCCATGATTGGAAAAGGCTGCCACCCCCTGGCCGCAGCTATCTATTTTAAACATGTCGAAGGAAGGTCCCGCAATGGACGGCCCATCCGCCCTAAAACGATCACGGCAAGAACACATGCAATCACACGCATGCCTTCTTTTAAAGATGAGGGCTATTTAAAGACAACCTATAAGGATACGGAAGATTTTGCCATGCTGCATATCGTATTTGAAGACGGGACCCTCGCAAACCTCTTTGCCAGTGAATTGGTATTAGGCGGCGTGCATAACTGGATCGAAGTAAATACGACCAATCACCGGACGATATGCAATATCAATCCCAATACATCCATGCAGTCTTATACGCCGGCACAAAAACATTTTGAAGAGGTGTACATTGTAGAGAAAACGGAAACCAAACAAGGGTGGTCATCGGTATCGCCCGATGAAGGCTGGTTCGCCGGGTACCAGCATGAAATGGATGCTTTTTACAGGTCGGCGGCCTATGGAGAGGATATAGAAAGCAACAGCAGCCTCGCATCGGACGTCATTGCAACGATCTACGCAGGATATCTTTCCGCGGAAAGAAAAGGTGCGGAAG
>PLXD01000587.1 GCA_003151295.1 Chitinophagaceae bacterium
AATTAGGATTATTGCGCATTTTGTCAGCAGAGGTAGCCAGGAGAGCCTTGCCATCTTTGCTCAGGGTCACGGATCTGCCCTTGAACGAAATGCTGGGAAGGTCGCCGATATTACACCTGGTTCCGCCGCCGAAACCACCGGAATCGATCGCCGCTCTCAGGTCTTTACAGCACTGCGGATCCGGGCATTTACCGACACCGTCTGCATCAACGGGTTGGCATATTGTCGGTGTGATCTTCTCCTTGTCCCTGCAATCCGGCACGCCATCCCCGTCCGTATCGAGGCTGACCCCATGCGTATCGACCGGGCAGCCTTTTGGAGTATTGGGCTCCAGATCAAATTGATCGGTAACCCCGTCTCCATCGGAATCATCCAGCACGGGCTTGGGCAGTTTCATGTGACGGGGAGCATTGATTTCACTGTAGGCATAATCCAGGGGGTTCAGCCACCAAAGGGGTTCCACGGATTTTTTGCCGATATTATAGTTCAGGCCGATGGAAGCGAAATTGTAGTCATCCCAACTCCTCGACTGCGCAACAGCCTGGCTGCCGGTAGGAATTCCGCCGACGTAATTCTCCTGCCATTGCTGACCGTCGATCAGATCTGACTTGGTGATCGTAAATTTCTCTTCGATTGCCAGATTGAATTTATTACTGAGCTTGAATTGAACGCCGATACCCAGGATGCCGATCGGGATAAGGGGCTGGTCGCCAAACATGGGCTGGGAATGGTCGACTTCGGCATGGGTCTCGTAAGACTTGTCGAGCAGCGCTTTCAGCTCTTTCTTGATGGTCTTGCGATCCTGATACCTGCCCGATTGATCGATTGTGGAAAAATCATAGGGCTGACCATTGCTGTTCAGTGCATTCACATAGGTATCATAGACAGCCAGTCCGATACCGCCGAATATATACAGGTTAAAGCCGGTCTTGGCTTTATGGAACCTCACGTTATTGAGCGTGATTACGCCTTGGAGCGACAATTCCTTCACATCGGTTTTATAGTTATAGAAGACATGCTGACTACCCGGGGTGTAATATTGCGCCCAGGCAGGATCTTTGCCGTAACCGGAAGAGGGTGAAAAATTCAGGCCATAGCCCCTTCCCCACATAAACTCGCCGCGCAAGGAAAAAACATAACCCAGCGNNTCTAATTCCCACATATTACGGGGTTTGGCAGGGAATGGATATGCGTTATTCAGAAATTCATTGTGCTGAGCTAGTTTTTTGGTTGGGATCAAAGAAGAGTCACGAATATCGTAGCTTCCGCCCACCTGGGCGAACGCGCCGGATACGAACAGGCATAGTAAGCCAATAAAGAGTAAGCATTTTTTACTTGCCATAACTGAAATTTATGTGAATGAATGAATTAAGCCAGAAGGAATATTGGAAGGAAATATGATACAAAAATATCGATTGGCGAGCAAAAACCAAATTTTTTTAACAATACATATAAAATTAAAATGTTATTGACCGTACCGTTAGACAAGCAAAATTTAAAATTTGATGCTTTCCGGAGAAAATATTTTCAAAGTAGTAATATTGCTGCTGATCCCGTAAAATACATCACGGACGATTCGAAATAATGAAAATAGCACAAGAGATATTGCGGGAAGAGCTGGTCCTTTTTGAAAAGCAATTCAAAGAAGCCGTGAAAAGCCAGGTGCCCTTGCTGGAGTNNATTAACAGGAAGGGTAAGCAGATCCGGCCGATGTTCGTACTACTCCCGGCCAAACTATGCGGCAGTATCAATGAGACGACCTACCGCGCCGCATCCCTCGTGGAATTACTGCATACCGCTTCGCTCGTACATGACGATGTGGTCGACGAATCTTTGGAAAGAAGGGGCTTCTTTTCGACCTATGCGTTGTGGAAGACCAAGATTTCCGTGCTCGTCGGTGATTATCTGCTGGCTAAGGGGCTGTTGCTTTCACTGGATCACAGCGATTTCAGGATCTTACAGTTGCTCTCAGACGCTGTTCGTCAGATGAGCGAAGGCGAATTGCTGCAAATGGAAAAATCCCGGTCGCTGAACCTGAGCGAAGACGTATATTTCGAGATCATCCGCGGCAAAACAGCCTCTCTGCTTGCTTCTTCCTGTGCGGCCGGCGCCTTCTCCTCCTCGCAGGATGAAGCCCTGACTGAGAAAATGCGCAGTTTCGGCGAAAAGGTCGGGATTGCCTTCCAGATCAAGGACGACCTCTTCGATTACGGGCTTTCCAAGTCTGTAGGTAAGCCGACAGGCAATGACATCAAAGAGAAAAAACTGACCCTCCCGCTGATCTACACATTGAATGCCGTTGAAAAGCGTGTGCGGAAGGAAATGATCAATATCATAAAAAATCAAAATAAGGATTCCCGCAAAGTGCAGGTTGTCATTAAAAAAGTAATAGAAACAGGAGGCATTGAGTATGCCACCGCCAAAATGAATGCCTACCGGGACGAAGCGCTGGTCATTCTGCACGAGTTCGAAGACAGTGAGGCGCGCCGGGGATTGGAAGAACTCGTGAGATATACGACCGATCGCAGCTTTTAACCGCAGTCGGCCAACTCGCGAATGCAAGCTATAAAGACCATGCAAAAACAATGGACGATATTGCCGGAAGAGGTTGAAAAGACCAGGGCCCTTGCAGCCGCCTTGAAGATCCACCCGGTCCTGTGCCGGATATTGGTCCAAAGAGGCATTTGGGACTTTGACCAGGCGAAAAGCTATTTCAGGCCCCAATTGAGCGATTTGCACTCCCCCTGGCTGATGAAAGACATGGAAAAAGCGGTGGACAGGACACTCGTCGCCTTTCGCCGAAGGGAGAAAATACTGGTCTTCGGAGATTATGATGTTGACGGCACGACCGCTGTAGCCAGCCTTTTGCATTTCTTCAGGAAGGTCTATATGCCGGAACTCGTCGATTTTTATATCCCCCACCGTCACCGGGAAGGATATGGTATATCGAAGATGGGAATCGATTTCGCCAGGGACAACGGTTTTTCACTGATCATCTCCCTGGACTGCGGCATCAAATCTGCCGGGCTGGTCAGTTATGCGAGTTCCCTGAACATCGATTTCATCATCTGCGATCACCATCTGCCGGATAGCAATCTGCCTCCTGCTATTGCGATCTTAAATCCCCGCCAGCCCGATTGCCCCTATCCCTATAAAGAGCTATGCGGTTGCGGAGTAGGGTATAAGCTGATCGGCGCACTGGCAGAACGGATGGAACTTCCCGAGAATAGTTCGGCTGATCACCTGGACTTGCTGGCAACGGCCATAGCCGCCGATGTTGTGCCTATTACCGGGGAAAACCGTATCCTTTCCTACTATGGGCTGAAGAAGGCCAACGAAAACCCCAACTACGGAATCAAAGCCCTTGCAGAACTGGGCGGCCTGCAGACGGCCATGGAAATGAATAACCTGGTCTTTATGATCGCCCCCCGTGTAAACGCGGCAGGAAGGATGGATGAAGCCGGCAAGGCGGTGCAGCTCTTCATCGCCGCCAGTCCCGAAGAAGCGATGGGCTATGCCCGGATCCTTCATTCCGATAATACAGATCGCAAGGAAGCCGACAACAACATTACCGAAGAAGCCCTGTCCATGATCCGGAACGATGAAAGGCTCATCGGGCGGAGGTCGACGGTCCTTTATCAACCCCATTGGCACAAAGGGGTCGTAGGGATCGTAGCCTCCAGGCTGATCGAAAAATATTATCGTCCTACGGTGATATTGACCCGAAGCGGGGAAGTGCTGGCCGGCAGCGCGAGAAGTGTGAACGGCTTCAACCTGTATGAGGCAATACACGCCTGCCGCGGGCATTTACTGGGATACGGGGGACATTTCGCTGCGGCGGGGCTGACCCTACTTCCTGAAAACCTGGACTCTTTCATCCTCAAATTTGAAGAGGTCGTTTCGGCAACGATCGGACCCGACTCCCTGTTCCCGGAAATCTTCGTCGATACGGAAATTGCGTTTAAAGATATCAGTGTCTCCTTCTACAAGATCCTTTGCCAGATGGAACCCTTCGGCCCCGGGAACAGAAAGCCCGTTTTCATTGCCCGTCGCGTATTCGACAACGGTTATTCAAGGGTCGTAAA
>PLXD01000097.1 GCA_003151295.1 Chitinophagaceae bacterium
CGTTATTGCCGGAAGGATCTATTTTCAGGGTGATCCGGGCGTCCACCGGTACTTTTTCAATATAAGCCGCACCGATCCCATCGGTTGATTGCAGGTCCACTCCCCCGGGAATGAGTTTTCCTGCAAGCGTGTCCGTCATCATGGAAATGGATATCCCCTTTCCCGTCGCCGGTATCAATTCGGCAGGGAATCGTGTCGATAAGTCTCCATCCGGTTCCTGCCCGAGCTCGCGAAACACCATATTGCCCCCGAAACGCTCGCCTCCATCATCCTTATTCCCGGCCCGGGAAGGGATCCAGCCCGCAACGATCCTCCTCNNCTTCGTCCAATGCCTGCGACCGGGGATATTCCCACGGCCCGTAAGGACTTCGGGATTTGAGGTAAAAAGTATTCGAAGCGACGCTATATACCAGGTAATACCAACCCTTCCAGTAGAAATAATCGGGGCATTCGGGCGTATCGGATTCGCCGCGGAGCAAGGGCGGTATGACCCTCCAGTTCTTTCCATCTCCTGATTCCAGGTGAACGAGACACCCATTCCTCTCTTGCATGACCGGATCCTTCTGCCTTCCGGCGATGAATAAATGGAAGTTTCCCCTTGCGTCGACGATCGCCTTGGGATCCCGGAAATCGTGTTCGTCGTAGCCGGGTGGCGCCGTATAAAAGGGGTTAGGCTGCTGCTTGTCGAAATGAATGCCGTCCTTGCTAACGGCGTAACTCAACTGCTCTTGTCTGGCGCCGTCCTTGAGCACCCTCGTGGCATAGAAAGCATAGAATAGGTTTCCTNNTACGACCGATCCCGTACAGATCGATTTCTCCCAGGGCTCGTCCAGGCCGATGACCACGGGATAGTGCTTCCAGGTCTTGAGGTCCCGGGTCGTGCTGAGCACCCATTGATGGCCTCCCAGACCGTGAAGGGCGGAGTGATGGCTCGAATCGATCAGCCAATACAGGTAATAAGTCCCCTTGTCGAAGAAAGGAATGCAATCCCCGACAAAGAGAGCCGTCCCCTTTGGCGCAAAATATTGCAGGTTATCCGTGCGTTGGATGGACGGATCATAGTGGATGGCGATCTGCGCGTCGGATAAAAGGAAGATGCCGGCTATAAAAAAGGAAAGCAGGATGATTCTTTTCAGGACTATTTTTCTCAGGACTATTTTTTTCGGAAATACTTTTTTATGAATGATTTTTTTCATGCCTGCTGGAATTAAATAAAACAATTATATAGCCTTTTCGAATAAAAATTTATTTAATTTTAAGAATTCTTTCAATCTCCGCAAGATCTTCAAAATACACGAATCATATATGAAAAGAGTAGTTAAGGTTCTTCTTCTTATTGTCCTTGTTTTCCTGATCGTCAGCTATTTCATACCGGTCAACCGTGAAAAGCAGGTCTTTGTCCGCAGTACGTTTGAGAATGTCATTTCCTCGACAACCCTGCCGGAGAACTGGATAAAATGGGATGCTGAGGTCGGAGCGGCCTGGCAAAAGGATTCTTCGGCCTGCAAGTTCGGTACGGATACGACCAACCATATCATCAGCATCAATATCCCAGGAAAAAAGATTCGGATCACCCAGCTCACATACTTGCTCTACCAGCTGGAAGAAATAAAGAATAATCATTCCTCCGTTTTTAGTTTTACGATCATTCCCTATGTGGGAAATGGCCAGCCAAGATCCCAGCATAATTCCACGATCGTATATGCCGAAAAAACCAGCCTGCTCTTCAGGATCCTTCCTTTCCTGGAAAAAGGATCCTCCGCGGATCGAACGATTTCGGAACTCCAGTCCTACCTGGAAGACAATACCCGCTTTTACGGATTCCCCATCGAATTGAAACAAGCTACCGACACGCTCTTTCTCACCCATAAGGCCAGCATACTTAAACAGGATCTTTTCAAAAAACTGCCTACCCTATTCGATGATCTGGACCGCTTTGCCCGGGAAAATCAGTGCCAACCCGTCAACAGGAATATTGCTTATGATCCTACCAATAACGATTCCCTGTCTATCCTGGCGGGAATCAATATCGATAAAATCATCATGGGCGACTATCTGCATAATTTTATGGAATTACCTACAGGGCAGTTCCTGGCAGTGGGACAATTTGAAGGTCCATTCCGGGACAGATCAGTCCTGTATAAAGCCATTGAAAAATATCTTTCAGATCACCAGTTTATCAGAATAGCGGTCCCCTATGAAAAATATCTATCGCCGTTGCCCGCTACCGATAGTTCCATCGTAAAAATTACCCTGTCTTACCCCCTTCGTAATTAATATTACGAAGCCTGCTTGCGATACCCTGCTATTTACACAAATACAGGATCTAATACTGCAACATTTTCAAGGGTGCATTATTAAAGGCAACGATCAGGGCTTTTTTCCCATTGGCCAGGCGAATGGGCTGAATGCTCCGCACTTCACCCGTAAGGGTATCCAGCGGAGCAGGCAGCGGTAAAACTCCCTTGAAGCCTCCCTTTCCATCACCCAGGTAGAGTCCCAGGGGCATTGCATCATAGCGTCCTTCAAAAGGGGCAGTACCGTAAAAATCGCCCCCTGCCAGGAAATCCAGTTTCCCATCGCCGTTGAAATCATAGGGGGCGAAGGCAAAAACCGGCGCCCATTGGACGGGGGCAGGCAGCAAGGTAGGCGTAAAATGCCCCTTCCCGTCATTGATCAGCACCATGGAAGCCATTGTATAGGCCTTGAACAAAGCCGCACTGTCCAACTTATTCCCAAAAATCTCCTCCACTGTCTTTCCGGCCATTTCTCCATAGCTTAAATATTTCTTTTTCAGGTAAGGCAACCGTGCTTCCAGGTTTTCCTTATTCAGGAAGGTATAATATTTCCTTTTTTTTGCGATCGCCAGGATCTGCGACATCCATCCATTGCCCATCATATCCCCGACATACATCTTAAGTGGGTAATCGGAGCTCGCAGTCAGCTTGCTATTGAGCCCGTAATTTCCCAGTAAGATATCTTCAAAACCATCCCCGTTGATATCCGCTGTCTTTGCGCTGCACCACCAGCCTGATAATTCCACATCGTTATCAGTCAGTTTTTCACGTACGAGTCGCCCATGATGATTCTTAAACAGTATGGGAGGCATCCATTCCCCAGTAACGACCAGGTCCGTCCATCCATCATGGTCCACATCGATCCACACCGCATCGGTAACCATGCCGATATGCTCCAAACCCGGTGCAATCTTATCGGTGACATTTGTGAAATGCCCTTTCCCGTCATTTTGCAACAAATAGCTGGAAGGAGGCTTCCCATAGATCCTGGAGTCGGCCCTTCCCCCGACAAAAATATCCAGGTCCCCGTCTTTGTCGAAATCCGCCACACGGACAACGGATTTATTCTCATACAAGGCCGGGAAATCCGCCGATTTGGTGAAATGTCCCTTGCCATCATTCAGGTATAAACGATCTTTCAGCTCGGGTGCGTTGTCCTTGTATTCATTACCCCCACTGGCAACATAAAGATCTGGCCATCCATCACCGTTCGCATCGAAGAATACGGCGTCTACATCCTCGCAGTCCCGGTCCTGCATAAAAACGGCCGAGTCCGCAGACTCTTTAAAACCAGCATCGGGTTGTTGTAAAAACAGCGTGCCCCCCTGTCCTTTGCCCCCACAAACGAAAAAATCCTCCCTGCCGTCGCCATTTACATCCGCCACCGCCACTTTGGGTCCCTGGGTAGATAACTCATGCGGCAAAAACCATTGCTCGCTAAAATCAATGAAGGAATTGTCTTCTTTATGACGGTAATGGATGCCGGATTGATCAGTGATATCACGGATGCCCGTCGGGCCCGGAGAAACCGGTGTTTTTAGGAGGGCATTGATAAACACCGACTGGCTTAACAGGGTATCGTTGGTTTTCCGGTCATAGACCAGCAAGATTTTCTGATCCGCCGCTACCCGGTTGATCCGCTGAAGGGTATTATCGGGCCAGATGACGAAGATGCTATCGGCCATTTTTTCATCGCCCAGTCCATAATGCAACAAGGGTTCGCTGCTGCTCATAAACCCTCTTTCGGGCTGTAGTTCCTGGTATTGGAGCTTTCCTCCGGCGAAGAGGAAGACCTTTGTGCCGATACCGAAAGTGTTAGGCTTACGCCCTTTGAGTTGAAGGGTCAGGTAATGGGATAAGGGATACAGCTCCCGGATATTATTGCGATAGATCCCCGCTTCCCCGTTCATATTATTGGTGACCAGGTCCAGGGCTCCGTCGCCATCGAGGTCTGCATAAGCAGCTCCCTGCGAAAGCGTCGGCTCTTCAAATCCCCAGTCCATGGACCGATCTTTAAATTTCAGGTCCGCCGAGCCTTCAAAAATATAGTTGTGCATGGCTCCCGAAGGCAAGTGATTGAGTATTTCCTTATCATGAACCCTCTTCCCCGTGTTGGCATGATTCTGCGGCAGGCCGGAGATGAATTTCACATAATCCAGGTCGTTGGGCCGATTCTTGATGCCATTGGAAACGAAAATATCGTTTTTCCCGTCCAGGTTGTAATCCGCGATCAGCGGCCCCCAACTCCAATCGGTGGCGGCAACCCCGCTATAGAGGGCAATATCCGAAAACTTCTTACCTCGGCCGGTATTCAACTGCAGGCAGTTACGGGAATACTGGTAATTATAACCGAAGCTACGCTGATACAGGTAGAGTCCCAGGGGGTCGTCGCCTAGGGACGACTTAAGCACTTTCTCGTCTTCAGGAAGCATATCCACGGTCATAATATCCGGCCAGCCATCGTTATTGATGTCGGCAATATCGTTCCCCATGGAAAACTTAGACTCATGCCCGAAGGCCTGGTTGTTCATTTCCTTGAAAGTTCCGTCGCCCTGATTCACATAATAATAGTCGTTCTCGTGAAAGTCATTGCTGACATAAATATCGTCATAGCCGTCATGGTTGAGGTCAGCCACGGCAACGCCCAGCCCATAACCGAGGGCGCTGCTATAGATCCCCGACCCCTTC
>PLXD01000550.1 GCA_003151295.1 Chitinophagaceae bacterium
ACCCCCATATCGGGGTGGATCTTTGCCCTCGTAGCACTCGGCACTCTTTTGATCACTTTATTGACCGTAAGCTATCAAGCCATTAAAGCGGCATTGATGAACCCGGTCAAAGCGTTGCGAAGCGAATAAAATTGAGATTATGCGAAGATCCCGCAATTATTTACATTGCGGGCTGACGGTCTCTTATAAAATTCCGAGCCATGCATTTCAGCGACGCCGCGCTCTCCTTCTCCGCCAATGAATCCAACAAGCCTTCCCGGAAAAAACCCATTTTCCCGGTGGAGGAACCCCTGCGCAATTATCTCAAACACCATGGAAGAGAGGTAAAACTGCCCGTGTCCTACCAGGACCTGTTGAAGTATATCACTTTTTCAGTGCCGCTAAAGGATAAACATGGGAAAGACAGCCTCTGGGAGACGGCTTTGTATGACATGCGACATTGGGATTTTATCCGGGAAGGATTGGTACAGATGTATGCGATCCTGAAAACGGAAGGCGACTTCAGCTTTGTCAATCATCTCGACGTGGCCCGGGTGGATTTCTGCAGTTTTGCCAATTCGACCCCCTTCCGGATCCGCATCGTCAATAAGTTCAATGACAATTACGATCATTTTTATATCAAACAGGCCGATGCTTCCCGCATCTATGGGCTGGAACTGGAACACATGCTCACCCCGAACCGGATCACTTATTTCACCCAACACAATACCCTGGTGGAAGAGCATATTCCGGGCATACCAGGAGACGTATTCCTCACATCCTACCTGGATGACCCGCTTACCAACCGGATCCGGCTGGCCAAGGAAGTTGTAAAGTTCAACGAAAGATGCTTTGTCCGGCTGCTGGGGGACATGCGCTCTTACAATTTCGTAGTGGACATTACGCCCGATATCGAAGATTACCAATACCGGATCCGGGCCATCGATTTCGACCAGCAGTCTTATGAGGGCCGTAAAAATCTCTATATCCCCCAGTTCTTTAAAGAGAACCTGGAATTCGTTCAGCTTAGCCTCAAACACCTGAATAAGGATTCAATCGTGCAATACCAGACCGAAGAGCGGACGATGATGGCCTTCCGGGTAGCCTCTTCCCGCTTCCGCCTGATGGAATTGCTGAATATCATGGCAAAGGACCGGATATCCACCCCTGAAAAGCTGTTACAGCTCAAAACAGAACTGGCAAACTATTTTGGCAATCCCGCCTTTAGCAAATGCCATTCCATGGGACAATTGGTAAAAAGACAGTTGAAACAGACCCTCCAGAAGAACCTGGTCCTGATCCAAAAAAATCTCAGCATATTCGAGGACTGAAACCTGCCTGATACGGATTCCGGAATGAAACCTTATATTTGCAACGCTTTTAAAAAACGAGGCTTGTCATTCAATGTTTTTACTAGTTTTTGATCGTTTATTTTGAAAAAAAATCGAAAAGTTCAATAAATATGAAAAAATACAAAGCCGGCGTTTTATTCGGTGAAGAATTAGAATCACTGTACAAAGACGCAAAAGAGAACCAGTTCGCCCTGCCCGCAGTCAATACCATCGGCACCGATACGATTAACGGGGTTCTGGAGACCGCCGCCAAGGTGAATTCACCGGTTATCATACAATTTTCAAACGGGGGAGCCCAGTTCATTGCCGGCAAGGGTATGCCAAATGACAAGCTCCAGGCCAATATCTCCGGAGGCATCTCCGGCGCGCTTCACATTCATAATGTGGCCAAATACTATGGCGTACCCGTGGTTCTGCATACAGACCATGCCGCCAAGAAATGGCTTCCCTGGATCAGCGGTCTGATCGACGCCGGAGAACAATTCTATAAGGAGAAAAAGCAGCCCCTCTTCAGTTCCCATATGCTGGATCTTTCCGAAGAGCCTATCGAGGAGAATATTCATACCTCGGTGGAATTCTTCAAACGGATGCAGCCCCTGGGCATGGCGATCGAGATCGAGCTGGGCGTTACCGGCGGTGAAGAAGATGGGGTAGACAATAGCGGCATAGAAAACGACAAGTTGTATACCCAGCCGCAGCATGTGGCTTTCGCCTATACCGAGCTCAGCAAAGTAGGCCGGCTTTTCAGCGTGGCAGCGGCATTCGGAAATGTTCATGGCGTATACAGCCCCGGTAACGTGGAACTGCGTCCCGTCATTTTAAAGAATAGCCAGGACTATATAGAAAACGAGCTGAAGACAGGACCCAAACCAGTGTATTTCGTATTCCACGGCGGCAGCGGTTCCCCCCAGCACCAGATCCGGGAAGCAATCGGCTATGGCGCCATCAAGATGAACATCGATACCGACCTGCAGTGGGCCTTTTGGGAAGGAGTGCTGCAGTACTACAAAAAGAACGAAGGCTACTTGCAGGCGCAGCTGGGCAATCCCGATGGCGCGGATAAGCCCAATAAAAAGTATTATGATCCCCGCGTATGGCTGCGGAAAGGAGAAGAAACTTTCATCAAACGTTTAGAGACCGCTTTCGAAGACTTGAATTGTATTAACAGGAACGCATAACTTCCTTACAAGCACATAATGCAACAAGAGGGTGTGTATAGCCAACAAGCGGTATACACACCCTCTTCCTATAAGGCAACTACTCTTCAAATAGGAAGCCAACTATAACACCCGTTTATTTCCTTCTTGCCATTTAGACCGCGGTGCTTACCGTCGTCTTATGCATTTTATGATAGCTGATATAAGAAACGATCAGCAATACGAGAAAGATTACCGGCATCATGCGATAATTTACTGGATCGCCTGACGCCGTGTGAGCGATGAAAGCAGAAACAAAAGTAATAGCAAACCCGATATACGCCCACTCCTTTATCCTGGTCGCCACGGGGGCCAGCAGTAAGACAACGCCTATCAGCTTCAGAACAGCCAGCTCTACGCGGAAATAACCGGGATAGCCCAGATGCTGAAAACCCTGCACCATCTGCTCGTTGGTCAGGTAAGAATAGGCAGAGTATATCATCATCAGTGCAACGATCCCCGTCGTGATCCAATAAGTAATCTTTATCCCTTTCATATTTATGTTTTTGGTCAAGCATGGTTTTGATTAAGCAAAAGTATTTAACTTTAGTAGTAAAATGTTAGTAGTATACAAAAGGTTAGTGGTGTTTAAAGAATAAAAATCAACGGATGAAAACATTGTTTGACGGCGACACAAAACACTCCGAAAAAGCGTGCCAGGCTAGTTTAGCGGCCGTCGGGGACGCATTATATGTAATCGGCGGGAAATGGAAGCTGAGAATAATTATTGCATTAGGGGAGAATGGCATTAAACGATTTAATGAGCTCCAGCGCACGGTAACGGGCATTTCCTCAAGGGTGCTTTCGAATGAGCTGAAGGAATTGGAGATGAATGGGTTTGTGAAAAGAACGGTGCATACCCAAAAACCTGTCGTTGTGGAATATGAGCTAACCGAATATAGCAATACGCTCGGGGACATCCTAAAGGCTTTAAGCGAATGGGGAGCCAGGCACAAGGATAAAATCAAAAAGGAACGCAAAGCTGAAAACCTTCAGATTGGCTAGGTTGTTGAACATTGAACAACAGCTTTTACACAGCTTTTTTTGTTTCTTATATTTACATACCGATAAAACAAAAAGAACATATGCCATCCAAAAAAATACTCGACTTGCTCGGCGATAAAGCCTCTTACCTGCTGGATTACAAACCGGTGGTTGACAAATCCACCCTTACCCACCCCTCTCCCCACCATGTGGAGGAGATATGGATGAACTCCAACCGCAATAACCGCGTACTGAGCAGCCTGCAAACGCTGATCGGCCATGGCCGGCTGGCCGGCACGGGATATTTGTCCATTTTCCCCGTGGACCAGGGCGTCGAACATAGCGGAGGAGCTTCTTTCGCTCCCAACCCGATGTATTTCGACCCGGAAAATATCATCCGGCTGGCCATAGAAGGAGGATGCAATGCCGTAGCCTCCACCTTTGGCGTGCTGGGGATCATGAGCAGGAAATACGCGCACCGCATACCCTTTGTCGTTAAGATAAACCACAACGAATTCCTAAGCCTCCCCAACCGCTATGACCAGACTTTGTTCGGGACGGTGAAAAGCGCCTGGAATATGGGCGCAGTAGCCGTGGGCGCCACCGTTTACTGGGGTAGCGCGGAAAGCGACCGGCAGTTAAAGGAAATTGCCGAAGCATTCGAACTCGCCCATGAGCTCGGTATGGCGACCATCCTATGGTGCTATACGCGCAACAGCGGCTTTGTTGTGAATGGGGTCGATTATCATGCCGCCGCCGATTTCACCGGGCAGGCCAACCACCTGGGTGTCACTATCCAGGCGGATATCATCAAACAGAAATTACCTACCAATAACGGAGGCTATCTTGCTACTAAGCATGGTAAAACCTCTCCCCTGGTCTATTCCAAGCTGACCACCCCTGCTAATCATCCCGTGGACCTCACCCGCTACCAGGTGCTGAACTGCTATAGCGGACGTGTCGGCCTGATCAACAGTGGCGGGGAAAGTAAGGGCGCATCGGATCTTGCCGATGCCGTCTATACCGCAGTGATCAACAAACTCGCCGGGGGAATGGGTATGATCGTAGGCCGGAAGGCTTTCCAAAGGCCCTTCGAAGAAGGATTGGATATGCTGCATACCCTGCAGGATGTCTACCTGGATAGCGGGATAGCGATCTCTTAAATATATACCCGTTATTCTTTAAAAGATAAAATTTGAAATTATAGAAAGACAAGGTTGAAATTTATTAAATGCAGATGATTTAGATACACTACAAAAATTTAACGACAATAACAGTGCTACTGAGGATCTTTGATAATGTAGCGTTAAAAGAAACTAAATTTCCTTATTACTATCTGAATACAGACGAGTTTTTCAGCGAATCACCAGGACATGTTTGGTGCAAGAGAGTTTTCAAACTATCTAATTCCCCGTCCGAGCATAATTCAGTTATAAAGTCTACTAAAAGGCTCAATGAAAAGATCATATTACAAACCACTAACGGCAAAACTCTGATGGAAAGAATGCCGCTATTAGATTTCAGCTTTAAAATGCCTCGCCCAAGTTGAAATAAAGACCCGTGTACTCATTGCTGAAGGCGATATCCATGGCCACATTAGTGGCGGAGTGTTTGTTGAACTTGATTCGCAGGCCGGTGCCCACCGCCGGATGAAGGTATGAATACTGGTGTGTGTCCGGTTCGGATACTACATTGAGATTCGTAAAAACGACAAAGCCGAACAGACCATCATCGGTTATATCCCGCCGGTATTCCGTCTCTACATAGAACAGGGAATTCCCCATATACCTGCCTGTGTAAAACCCGCGGCCGGAACGCTGGTAAGCATCCCAACCGATGGCAGGCAGGTCCAGGTAAGGAGCATGGCTGCCCATGACCGTCCAATAATACGCCCAGACCGCCAATACATTCTGCCCGCTGCCACCGGAAGCCTCGCCGTCAAAGGGGATGTATTTCCTGAAATCCAGGTACAATGAGTGCCAGAACTCCCGGCTACCGAGAAAGGAGGGATTCGCCCGGTAGGTCACCGCAGCATAAATACCAGGCAGGGGATTGATAGAATTATTCCTCGTATCGTATAACAAATTGAACGAGACGCCCGAAGAAAATGAATTCGAATTATTGGCCGTGCCATACCCATATTTCGTATAGGCAGGAAGATTGATGGAATCTATATCGGGCCGCAGATGGATATGGTAATCCAGGTTATACCCTAAACCGGCAAGCAAATAGGGCCTTATACGCTTTAATGCATTTTGATAGAACCTGACATAGCTGGAACGGATGAGGATCTTGTCGCTTTCCGGCCTGTCGCCGCCGATTCCCCAGGTGTACTGGGGGTAAATGGTATATCGCGTATCCCCCTGGAAATTCCAGCCATTACCTTCCGACCAGATATTCGAACGGAAGGGCAGATTGAATTCCCCCTTGAAATTGGTACCGGGAGAAAACGTGATGTTCGACAGATAAGTGTGGCGCCGATTCCCCAGGTAGAACCCCGCGGTGGTCGAAGTGATCAACGCATTCCCGCCCCCCGGTAACGAAGAAGCCAACGGAAGCAGTGAATAATAAACTCTTTTCCCCTTGATCCTAGGCGGTTTTTTGATATGAATATGCAGGACACTAAACCCAATTCCTATCAAATCCCTTTTCCCGGTCGTATCTTCCACCTGTTTATCATCCGGATTGATCATATTGGAGGGGTTCTGCGCGTAGGCGTAGAAACCCAACAGATTGAGGAATAAAACCATCACAATTCTATTCATGCCTTGAAGGTTACCAATACTGTGCTACATTTTATTACTAAAAGAACGTTATTAAGCCCCCCTGCAGGCAACCGCAGGAATAAGTTTTGTGTCTATTTGAGGATTGACAACCTTTATACCAGGTTATCCGTAAGGTAAATACATAAGATGCCGGCAGCAGCGTAGCCGACCGAGTGCGCAATAAAAGATAAAAACTAGCGGATGAAAAAAAATCAATATATAAAAAAATGGCCCTTCCTGGCAGTTCTGACCTCCATTTACCTGCTGGCAGCCTCTTGTTCCAACGGCCACGTCACTTCGTCCTGGAAAGCCGCCCAAACAGGAAATCTTTCGAAAGAACACAAGGTCCTGGTTCTCGGGATCATCCAGGACAAGGATATGCGCCTGCGTATGCAAATGGAAGGCTTTATGGTCGACGCCCTAAAAGAAAAAGGCTACAATGCTGTATCTGCCTATACCCTCTACGGCCCCCAACAATTCGGGAAAATGGAAGAGCAGGCTGTCCTCGGCCGGTTGCACAACAGCGGGATCGCTGAAGTGCTGACCATTTCCCTGCTCGACAAGTCCCGGGAAAGAAAG
>PLXD01000047.1 GCA_003151295.1 Chitinophagaceae bacterium
ACTTTGCGGAAAGACGGCTGATGTCAAATGCAAACTCTTCGTATGCCTTCTCCCATTCTACCGCTTCTTCCTTCGTATAATTATAAAATCCCCTGCCGTTGGTGATTCCCGTGCCCCCTGTTTCGGCAATCCCCTTTATAAGATCCGGCACGGCCGTTTGGTTGCTCAGGGTAGGAAATAAATCCTTCATCACGCTATAATAGGCCTGCAGGCCCGTGATGTCCATATAACGGAATAACCCGCAAAAAGTCATCCAATGTCCCCCGTCATTGCGGCATGCCCGATCTACGTCCTCGATGCTGGCATACCCGTTTTCAACCAAAAAAAAGGCCTCGCGAAACATGGCATACATGATCCTGTTGGTAATGAAGCCTCTTATGTCTTTACGGACAAGCGTTGGCTCCTTACCCCATTCCGAAGCTTTCCGGTATAACAATTCGGCAATGGTAAGGTCGGTTTCCGGGCTGCAGACAATCTCGAGGAATTTTGTCGTAAAGGCCGGTTCGGCCCAATGCATCCCGATAAAACGATTGGAATATTTTACGAAATCCTTTAATACCGTGATCGGTATGGCAGAGGTATTGGTAGTAAGGATGGTGTCAGGAGATATGAAACTTTCAATTTTCAGGTAAACGGATTTTTTTACGTCGATATTTTCCGTGACACATTCCATGACAAGACCGCAGCTTCGTAAATCATGGTAGTTTTCCGTGAACATCAGATTTTCCATCCATTCGGAAGGCTTTTTATCCGTTAGCCCCTGCTTATGGGCAATATCGAGGTAGTGCAATATTTTACCGGGAGCTTCCGCCAGATCGGATGGCAAAGGAGCCAGGGCCACCACTTTATTGCCCGCTATCAATAAGGCGGTAATGATACTGCTGCCCATTAAGCCTAAACCGACAACGCCAACCTCTGTTAAGTTTTGAGTAAACTTCATAGTTCGTTTTTGAAATAGTATGTTATATCCATGTTTTCTTCTTATGACCAAGGGTCCCGAAATAGAATATCACGGCGTATAGGCCCAGTAATAAAAGAATGCCGCCGTTTTTCCCAAACGAGATATTCAATTGTGCAAAAAGGACCGGAAATAGAGCATCTCCCGCTATGGCCATGATGAGCATCGCCGAAGCTGTTTTAGTGAATTTTCCAACTCCCCCTATGGCGAGCGGCCATATGCACGGCCAGTTGAAGGCATTGCTGAATCCCATCAGGATCACGCACAATACGGCGATAAAGCCACTGCTGAATAGGGCGACCAGTGCTAAACAAATGCCGATAAATGAACTGTAAGCAAGCGCCTTACCCTGAGAAATATATTTCGGTATAAAGATAATGCCGCAAATATAGCCTCCCAACATGGCGTAGATGATATAATCGACAAAAGGTTGCGACCCGGAAGTGCTGAATCCCATACCTTGCCCGAAAGGAATAATATAATAACTGGTAATGCTTTCCAGCCCTTCCGCGCAGAATAAGGCAAACACACCCAGTATAAGGTTCGGGTATAGCCATACATTTGCTCTCGTTTCTCCGTTTTCATCACTGTTATTCTCCTCGTCATTTACGACTGGTAGTTTTATCAGCCACATGATGATGGCAATTAACAGGAGCGCAAAAGTCATTAGCCAATAGGGATTGACAATCCGCAAGGACATCTCGTTCAATGAAAGTAATTTTTCACTTGCCGTCATCTTCCCCAGCTTCTGTAAAAGAAGATCCGCATTGACGAGCAGAAGCGGGCCTACGAGCCGCTGGCTGGCTATTCCGGCGACCTTGTTGCATACGCCCATGAAACTATTACGCTGGGCGGCGCTTTCAATGGGGCCCAGTATGGTGATATAGGGATTGGCCGCCGTTTGCAATAATGCCTGGCCGGTGCCCAATACGAATAGCCCGGAAAGGAACATCCAGTAGGTACGGGAATAGGCAGCCGGGATAAACAATAGGGTTCCGATGGCCATGATCACTAAGCCCAATACGATACCTTGCTTGAATCTTATCTTTTTCAATAACCAGGAGGAAGGCAGCGCCATTACCACATAGGCGATAAAAAAGGAAAAGGTTACCAGGGTCGTTTGTACGGTGCTCAGCTCCAATGTAATCTGGAAATACGGTATCAGGATGCTGTTAAGCCATGCCGCAAAACCGAATACGGCGAATAATAGCCCGATCATCAGTAAGGGCAACAGGTATTTTTTCAATTCCTTTAAATTTTTTATAACCTTTCACTTAATACTTTATCTGCGGCAGCAAGTGCCTTGTCTATATCCTCCATCGTATGCACGGCCGAAATATACCATAGCCCCCGGCCGATAATGCGTATTCCTTCATCCTGCATGTTAGCGACGAATTTTCCCAACCTGCTCTTGTCATAAAGTAAGGTATCGCGGAAATCCTTAACCTTTTTCAGCGGGGTAAACCCTGTATGGAACATCGGGCCAGGGCCCTGTACCAATAATGGCTGGTCATGTTTTAGGCTTATCTTTTCCAAGCCGCTCATCAGTTTTTTGCCCAGACTGAATATCCTTTCGTACACAGTTTTATCCGATTCCAGTACTTCTATCGTTGCAATGGCCGCAGCAACGGTAGGATTGCTGGAATTCATGGTGCCCGCATGTATGACTTTGCCTTCGGCAATTAAATGCATCCATTCCCTTTTTCCCGTTATGGCGGAAATGGGATATCCGCTTGCCATGGCTTTTGCGAAAATGGACAGGTCGGGGGTAATATGATAGAATTTTTGGGCGCCCCCCAACGACATGCGAAAGCCCGTTATGACCTCATCGAATATCAGGGTCGTTTGATATTTATCACATAAATCACGAAGCCCCTGGAGAAATCCTTCCTCAGGCACTATGCACCCGTTATTGCACATGACAGGTTCGGTGATGACGGCCGCCAATTCCTGGTGATGGGTAGCGAATATTGCTTCGACAAGCGATAAATCATTCCAGGGCAGTATTAAAAATTCGTCGCTGACATGGGCTGCAAGCCCCTCGCTCCAGGGAACTATGGCCGGCTGCTCTCTTGGTCCCAGGGCTTCCGGAGAGGAGCCTGACAAACCCCACGCTACATTATCCAGCCACCCATGATAATGGCCTTCAAAGCGAAGGAATTTGTTCCTGCCCGTTTTGGCACGGGCCACACGCAGGGCCGTTTGAACCGCTTCCGATCCATCCAGGCAAAACCGCATCAATTCCGCGGACGGAATATATTGCTGCAGTTTTTCGGCCAGTTCGATTTCCAAAATATGCTGGCCGGCAAACAACTGCCCTTGACGGCTATATTCTTCAATTCGCTGCAAAATATGCGGATGCGAATGACCTGCGATCATAGGGCCCTGGCTTAGGGCGAAATCCAGGTATTCGTTACCGTCCACATCATAAATCCTGCTTCCTTTGGCATAACTGTAAAACAGGGCATGGGGATAATTATATTTCCTGAATTCCGAGGACACGCCACCTGCCAGGGACTTCTTTGCCCTTTCCAGTAAAAGGGAGGACTTTTGGTAATTGTTCATTTTTTATTACATTTTCTTACCAGGTCATAGAGGCATTCCCTGAGCTTTGGTTCTGCCTGGGGCTCCATATAACTGCTCCGGCAACGCCATGTCTCAAGCTGCGCAGGTGGGGGAACATAACCCCACATAGGCATTAGCCAGGCATATAGTAAAGTAGTTAATATCCGGGGATTGTTAACGGTCCCTAAGGGTGGAGTGATATTCACCTGCGATGCGCCTGCCTTTAAAACAGGCTGGGCAAAACTGTCAACCGGATGAGTGAATAGCAGTATGGGACAAATGACCGAAAGAAAATATTTCATAATGAATGTTTTAGTCTTCAGTTTAGTCCGCCGTACCGGAATTTCCACCATGCAATTTTATCGAATCACGATGCAATATATTGATACGGATATCCTTATTATTGATACTATTCTCCATTTCAGGAAGGGGGTCGGTATGCATTGAAATAGTTATATTATTGATATTCAATTATTTATGTGAAATAATTCGAATTGGCAGGTGAGTACTGCGCTAATTGAATGCCAAATCGTATAATTTGGCGCTTTCAAAAACATATTGGTGCTCCAATGGCGCTGAACCGAAAAAGTCGAATGCGCGCACTTACGCAAGGTGCGATTAAAGGAGTAGGAAATGCCAGAAAAGAATTTTTGGAGATGTTAAAACTTTGTATATTTGAACAACGAACTAAAAGACCGCCCTGCGTGGTAGCAAAAAAGCGG
>PLXD01000434.1 GCA_003151295.1 Chitinophagaceae bacterium
AACCATTCACGGGCCATTCCATTCCCTTGCGACCTTTAAAAACCGGGTTATTGGGGAATCTTTCAAAGGCATCCCAGGAAGGACTGCCCAATGCATAATGATTCGTCCAATCATTTTTATGATCGAGCGAAGCATAATTCGTCTGCGAGCTCGCTATCTTCCATGATGCCATCAACAGGACAACGGAAAAAAGGAAACGACAAGCTTTTGAATTTCGATTACTCATTATCATTGCATATTAATGGATATCCGTTAACTATTTATCAACGCCGACTGTTCTATAATCTGACTTGTATAGTATCAAGCACCTCCTCCTTGATCCCGTTTTCCGCCAATGCTTCCAACAAATGTCACCAATTATAGCCCGATCAATCCCTATTTCAGTGTACAATATGGCTATTCCGGAGATAATTATACGTACTTGCGTTACCCTTCCCTGGGACTATATAATTTCCATCTTGTCACGGGGAACACGGATACGGTGGACCTTTCGCACATGGATACTTCCCTGTCATTGCATTTTATAAACCCGCGACGCATACCTCTGTCACACGCAGATATGTTTGTTCCGAGTAAGCGGTTTGTACAAAAATATATATTTACCATGGGTTTTGAGGAAAGAATGGATAAGAAAAGGGCGGAACATTCGAATGCCCTTTCTACTTTCGGTGTATATAACAGGACTTCTTCTCTAACGTGAAGCTGACATCGGCTGCCGGAGGTTGGATTTAGATATGATGCTGTGAATCCTTATATCCACATTCAGGCATACCTATAAAATAAAAAAGGAGCAGTATAGAAATACACTCCGTTTTTAAATCCAATATCCTATGAAAAACCGAATAAGTAAGTTCAACATATGTGCCTAAAAAGAATCGCCTGTTTATCAATTCATTATATAAGTCAGAGCCGCCAGTGGGGTTCCAAAATGGGAAATAAATTCCCCCACACTGGCCGCTGAAAGATACTAAATACTCCATTTACTCTTCAGATTTCATGGACAGGGAAAAATTGATATTATGCTCTATCGCGGTCCCTGTGCCCATTTGGAAGTTTCCTTGCTTGCTGAAGGATAGGTTGTGGTTGGCATCGGATTGTATCGTGAAATCGTTGTTCTTTTCGATAACCTTGGCGAGCGTCAGTTTGGCCTTGTTGATAGGATAAGTAACACGCGTGACAAGCGGTATGCCGGCGGCTATGGCAATATACCCGTAGATATATTCTACCCTGTCGCTGAAGTCGAGGATCGCATCGTTACAATAGATTTTTAATTTCTGGGTCTCGGTGTCATAGTCGGCATCTATAGGAATATTGAAATAAGCCGGGGTGACGATAGCCCTGGCCACGGCCCCGAAGCCTGCGTTCTTGTCCATCTGGCTGGTCGAAAAAGGCATGGTGGGGGGCGTGTAAAGACATATCGAGAAGAGGGACGCCTTGTTGCCACCGGCATCTTTAAAATCGTCCTGTTCGCTCGCCTTCTGGTAAATCGTGAATTTGGTGGCATTGCCTTCTATATTCCCTTTCATTTTTATGATCCTTCCTTGGCTGCCGCTTTTGGGGTATCGGAGGCTGATGGTCGCTTCGGTAGTATAGGAATAATCCCAGTAGACCACCATCGCTTTATTCCTAAACGTGCATTTATAGTCGTGCTTCAGGTCTCCCGACAGGACCGCGCAATATTTCTTCAGGAAGTAATTGCTGCACATCTGTACCAGGTCCCCGGTTAATCCTACTCTGCCGAATGTCGAGGACAGGGATTCAAAATCTTCGGTGGTGATCGCTGTTACCTTAAAGAGCTCTTTGTGCAGGTCGTCATTGCCGCCGGGTTTGCCGGTAGCGGCCATCACCCCCGGGCCGCCTTTGTCGATCGCAATATTTTTAACAAATTCGCCTCCATTTTTTGCCCAGAAATTGGTAAAGGTGGAAAATGCAGCACAGGCCTCACCCACGATGACCAGGACTTCACAGATGGTATTGTCATAGGATTTGTGATCCACGATGGCATTGGCCTGTTTGATCTGTTGGGCTTGCGTTGTCAGCATGGTGCTCAACTGGGCAAGATTGTCGGATGCACCGGCAGGAAGGCCGCCGTATTTCTTTTCAATGCCGTCCAGCCCTTTTCCCATATCACCCAGGTCATTGAAGAGTTTGATCACCTGGTCCTTATTTTTGGTCACCTTATCCATGGTCGTCTGCAACTGGTCGGCGTCGGATGGACCCAACTGGCCTTTTATCGTTTCAACTTGTTTTCCCAGGTTGTCGTAGGCATGTTTGAGACCGGTCATATCATCATTGATGATACTGTCGATATCGACGACCCTGTATACATCGAGGGGGGCAGTCTGCTGCGATTTGTTGTTGCTGCTCTTTACCGTCACGATATAATTTCCCGGCACCGTTGCCTGCCAGCTGGTTTTAAAGGCGCCGCTGTCGGAGAGCGGGAGCGTTTTTGAAATATGGGTCGAAGGCCCGGTGATCGTCAGGGCGACGTCCTTCAAACTCCCAAATTTGATGCTGTTCCCGCTGATGACGACCGCGTTTTCCAGCAGGATCTTGTTGGCGGACAAGTTCAGCACCAGGTAGCTGCTGTCGGAATCTTTATTGCTGCCGGGCGCAGGAGTGCTCTTGCCGGAAGAGGTTTTTGAAGAGACGCCACCAGCCGTTCCGGAAGCCGGCGCAGGCCCCCCCTGTGTTGTTGTCGGGTCTACCTTATCTATCACATTATTGGTAGTCTGGGATGCCTTTGCATTTGCCCGGCCCTGGGCAGTATTTTTCACGTTGTCTAGCAGGCTTTTAAAGAACTGGGCGTACCCGGCAACGGGACAGACGGTGGCAAGAAGGCAGGTCAGTAAAACGAGGAAAGTAAACGATTTCATACGATGACTATTTAATTTCTTTCCAGTGCAATTTGCCTGGATCAGGAAATAAAGGTCAGGACACATGAAACTTATTGTTCCATTTAATCGACGAACACCGGATGAAAATCGTCAAAAGGATTGTTGTTTTTCTGACGATTACCAAGCTCCGTTCATCGATTATTACCCGATAGCCGGGGATGGCAGCTTTATTTTCGCAACTATGAATACAGAAATAGAATACCGGTCAATGAAAAATAAATTATCATTATTGGCTATCGGAATCTTGCTGATAGCATCAGCTTGTCAGAACAATCGTAAGCAAGTCGCCGGAAGGAATACGGACAGTAGTACCAGGAGCTTCGGCGATAGCATTCCCGTAAGCAATGGACTCATGGGCAAAGTATTCCTGCTTCCTGACACTACAAGGTCGCTACCCGATTTTGACACCCTGACGCCCTTGGATAATCCTATCTATGTCAGTGAAATAAATATACCCTGGCAAAAATGGTCTGCCGGCTTTCCCGGCCTCAGGGATCGGTTCGAATGGTTTGGCATTGAATACACGGGAACGTTTAAGCCGAAGAAGGCGGGAAATTACTTATTCAAACTGATCAGCGACGATGGTTCCAAATTATTTATTGACGATAAATTAGTCATCAATGATGATGGAATACATAGCGATTGGCCGGTTAAAGACTCTGTATTCTTATCGGATTCCATCCATTCGATTAAGATCGATTATTTCCAGGGGCCAAGGTATGAGCTGGCCCTGCAGCTTTTCTGGAGCCTCGGGGATTCACCCGAAAAAATATTTCCCGGAAAGGATTTTATGCTCTATACACCGAAACCGGCTTCCCACTGGTGGCTTTGGCTCCTGATAGGTCTTGGGGTCATTTTGATAGTACTCGGCGTGGTGTATTATAAAAGGCGCCCCATTCTCCATTTTCCCACTAAAGGGAAAGATTTATAGTAATAAAATTACCAGTCAACTCCCAAAGTACTATTTAAAAAAATATTATATTACATCCCTTATCCATGCTATTTCCCCATTTATTCTATTTCACTTTTTAATTCAATCAATGGATCATAACAGACGTCAATTTTTAAAAGCCACCTCGCTTACAGCAGTCTCCGGCATCTTATTGCCAAAATCCATGACCGCCATCGCTGGTGTGTCAAAAAAGATCCGTATCCTGGTATGGGACGAAAGATCGGATACTGAAAAAGAAGCGTATGATCATTTTTTAGGAAATTATATCGCTGACCAGCTAAAAGGCCACCCGGAATTTTCAGTTAGCTCAGCGGGATTGGATGATGCCGAACAGGGACTTTCAGAGAGCACCCTCGACCATACCGATCTACTGATCTGGTGGGGACATATCAGGCAGGGTGAGATCTCCCCGGAAAAGGGGAAAAACATCGTCGAAAGAATAAAAGCCGGCTCATTGTCTCTGATAGCCCTCCATTCGGCACATTGGTCCACCCCCTTCGTCCAGGCAATGAATGAGATAACCCGGAGGAATGTATTAAAAGATCAATCCGTTAAAGAAGGCGATATCAGTTTTATTCCGCCTCCCAAACAATTCACGGTTCCGCAGTATGATTCCCGGGTAACCCCTTATATAGTAGAACGCAAGTTCCCTGACGGGCAAACAAAACTCCAGGTGCATTTACCTTTTTGTTGTTTTCCCGCCTATCGAAACGATGGCAAGCCCAGCACCGTCAAAGTCCTGAGGCCGGAACACCCTATTATGAAGGGCCTGCCGGCAAGTTTCCAGTTGACTCAGACCGAAATGTACGATGAGCCCTTTCATGTCCCTCCCCCCGACCAGGTATTATTTGAAGAATCCTGGGCAGGAGGTGAATGGTTCCGTTCCGGTATGTTATGGAATTTGGGGAAAGGGAAAGTTTTCTATTTCAGGCCCGGCCATGAGACCTTTCCCGTATACAAAGACCCAAAAGTCATGCAAATATTGTCGAATGCCGCAAAATGGATGATTTCATGATCCAGTGCTTAAAAAAGAAAAGGACCGGATTCTCATTACTCCCTGCTCTTTTGTTGTTCCTATGTTTCCGGAGCACCAATGCTTATATGCCTCCGGATATCGACCACGCAGCCGTCATAAGAAGCTTAAACAAGACCACGCTGGAAAAAGGCCGGCAGATCTATATTAAATCCTGTATTGCCTGTCACGGTGCAAGTGGTTCGGCATCCAATCCGCAGGCCCGGTCTTTCAGCAAGGATCATTTACGTTTTGGAAATAAGCCTTACGACATGTGGCGAACGGTCAGCAACGGCGCAGGCCTAATGGCGGCGCAAACCTGGCTTTCACCGGCTGAAAGATATTATGTGATACAGTACATCCGGGAAACTTTTATGAAGAGGTCTAATCCGGGTCAGTATTTCAAAATTACCGACGATTACCTGTCCACGCTGCCGAAGTCCCAAAGATCTGTCGGGGAACAATTGGCAATCACTAAAAAAGAAGCGCTAAAGGGTTCGCAGCAATATGGCCAGGAATGGTTTCAGCACAATAAAAGCAATTACGGCACCGCCATTCACTCACAATTAAAAGATCATGCTACGTCGGCGCTCACCCTCCTGCTGGACAATAATGTCAAACTCAGCTATAACCTGCTCCGGATGGGTGTCGCGGCGGTATGGCAGGGAAAATTAAACCTGGCCGATACCAAATACAACAAATACCGCGGGGAAGGACAACCCTTTATTCAGGGCAAAGAAATCGAAGGCCTGGATCTATGGCAGTGGACCTACGATGATAAAATGGATAGCCTCCAAAATTCAACAGGAATACGTGCGCCCCTTCCTGTTGAATACCTGGATTACCATGGTCATTATGCTTATAAAAAGGATATAGTGCTCTCTTACTCCATTGTGGGCAGGAATGTGCTCGAATTTCCTCAGGCAATAACCGTGGCTGGTAAGATCATATTGTCGCAGACTTTATATATTTCACCCGGGGAATCGGCGCAAAAAATTTATATAGGACATTTAAAGAATGGCGAGAAAGGCAATAACAAAGGCATCACGACTTTAATGAACCCAAAAACAAATAAATTCATTGCAGCGGGCATCATTTCATTGAATAAAAATATTAAGTGCGAAGTGGACGACCACAACAGGATCGTAATGACCGTTCCTGCCGGTAGTGTTCCTTTCACCTTGCAGGTTTTAAGAACATCGGGCAGTAATCAGAAAGAACTTCTATCGTTTACGGCCTATGAAAAAAGACAATCTGCTAAAGAGGAATTGCCCGTTCTTGAAGAGATGATTAAAGGCGGACCCGCACAGTGGACAAAAAAAGTAAAAACAGAAGGAGAATTGAATGTCAATAAGGCCCACTTTGATCCCCTCTTCCGGGAAGATTCAGACAGAACGGATCCTAAAAAAGGAGTGCCCATACCGAAGGATTATCCTTACACAATCGACAATATCGGGTTGCCTTTCGTCAATGCATACAATGCGTGGGTAAGACCTGCCTGTTTGGGATTTAAAAGAGATGGCAGCCTGGTTATAGGCACCTATACGGGAGATGTATGGATGGCTACAGGCATCGACAGCACGCTTAAAAATATTGTCTGGCAAAGGATAGCAACCGGGCTGTTCGAATGCATGGGACTTAAAGTGGTTAAAGATAATATATATGTGACCACCCGAAACGGGATCGTTTTGCTTCATGATCTGAATGGTGATAACGAGACAGATTTTTATGAGAACTTTCATTCCGACAATGACGTTTCCTCATTTTTTCATGCATTTAATTTTGGCCTGGAAACAGACAGTAAGGGAAATTTCTATTATGCAAAAGTCGGTGAGTACACAGATAACAAAGACCCTGGAAATGTGATAAAGATTTCCCCCGATGGAAAAAAATGGGAAAGCATTGCTACCGGCTTCCGGGTGAATAACGGTATTACGATCACACCGGACGACCGGATATTTGTAAGTGACAACCAGGGTGACTGGGAACCGGCCAATAAAATTTGCCTGATAGAGAAGAACGCTTATTATGGGTACGTCCCCAATCTTATATCCGGTAACGATTGGAGCCCCGATGGCAGGAAATTTACAAAGGACCAGTTAGTCAATGGGGTGATTAGTCCTGCAATCGTAAAAGTTCCGGACACTTTTCATCAACCAGTCTTCTGGATGCCGCAGGAATTTGACAATTCTCCGGGAGGTGGTGTGTGGAGCGATAAAAGCTGGGGACCCCTGGGGGACCAATTCATTCATACAAGTTATGGGACCGGGTGGGTGTATTATTTCCTTACACACAAGGTGGATAGCATTACACAGGGAGCAATGATATCGCTTCCTTTTCAATTAGAAGCAGGAATTCAACGCGCTGCCGTGAACCCCGTAGATAAACAGGTTTACGTAGTAGGACTAACAGGTTGGGATGATCCCGAAGCAGTCAAATACGGCGTCCTCAGCAGAGTCAGGTACAAAGGAGGCGAGGGCCATTTAATCAAAGATGCGGAAGTTGTAAAAGGCGGGATCAAACTGACCTTTAATTTTAAGTTGGATGATACAGATACCAAAAACGTTTCCAATTATGACATTTCCCAGTGGAATTATAAGTGGACCAGCAATTACGGATCCGCACATTATTCCATCAGGGAACCAGGTAAAGAAGGCGAGGATAAACTGGCCGTGAAAAAAGCAGTGCCAGGCGATGACGGACGATCCGTGGTGCTGAATATTCCGGGTACCAACCCTGCCCAAACGGTGAGGCTTAGATTCGAAGTAAAGGGGGAAGACGGAGTTAAAGTGAAGGATTTTGTTTATCTGACGATCAATAAGGTACCTGAGTAAAAATACCTGGGTAAAGACACCCGGTTAAACCTCCAGGATCTTCAACTGCTCAAAAAACAGTTTTTCTTCCATCTCCCTCACCCCGCCTGCTTCCAGACCG
>PLXD01000119.1 GCA_003151295.1 Chitinophagaceae bacterium
TATCCGAAAAACCAGTCTGCCGGTAAACAGGTTGGTCTCCGGGTAAATAAGCGGCGGCGGATAGGGCAGGAACTGGGCAACAGCCGATGCGGGCAAAGGCTCCCCACCCTGGAATGCACGTACTCTGATAAGGACAGGTTTGTCCGCCCTTAAAGGCTGTGTATACAATTCCGATCGGGGATCCGGTTCGCTGCCGTCCCGGGTATATCGGATCTCCACACCGGTCGCCTTCTTCAAATTTACCTTAGCGGAAAGCCGGATTTTCAAGCCGGCAGTCAGATAGCCGCCTGCCGGGCTGATCGCCAGGGAGACTCCAGGCTGCGGAACCCATGCTAGCATGGCAGCATATCCGCCATCGGGCCTGAGAAGGATGGAAAGGGAATCACCCGCGCTATGATCCGTGCGGGAGTACAGGAAATTATCGGCATTGGACAGGTCATCCTGCAATGCCTGCATATCGAAATGGCCAGGTCCCAGGAAAGTAAGAGGCAGGGAGATGGACTTCGCCGGACCCGCATGAATGACGCCGATAAACCAGTTTTTCCCTTTGCGTCGGGCAAAAGCGGCAATCTCCCCTATCCTGCTGAACGGTAGCACGAGGGTCTCATCCCATACCACAGGAATGGCCTTGATCATTCCCACTGCGGGGCTGGCGAGATAAACGGCAGGATCCTCCGTCCAACACATCAACGGGGAATTATAGATAATGGGTAAGGCCAACTGATGGGTCCAGGAGACTCCATAGGCCAGCTGGCTGTTAAAAACCCCGGGGGTATAATCTCCAGGTCCTGCCAGAAAACGTGCAAAGGGGAGAATGGCATTATTCGTGGGTCCCTTGGGAGTATAGGTGCGCCACTCCTGTCCATAGATCGCTTCCCGGGTAAGTTCATTGGGGAAACGCCTGTCGTAGCCGGTGGGTTTGTCGGCGCCGTGAAAATCGATCAGCAGGTGGCATTGGGCGGCATCCTCCAGGGCCTTCTCATAGAACCTCACCTGGTCGATCCCCTCCTTGTCAATATAATCGATCTTCACGCCGGCAACCCCGATATCCTGAAGTTTCCGAAAGAACTCCAGCCGGGCTGTGTCATCTTTCAATGCCGAATAAGCCTTCCATACCCAGATTCCTACCTTACGCGCTCGGGAATAAGTAACCAACTGCTGCAGGGTGTCCCATTTGGAAGGCCACGCTGCGTCCCATCCCCCATCCACCACACTATATTCAAAGCCCAGCCGGGCGGCCTTGTCGACATAATCCCTTTCGATAGAGGCCTTCGTCACATTATCATGCTTGAAATACGACCATACGGCACGCCCGGGGCGAATCCAGCCGGCATTTGCCAGGGACGCCGCAGGCACCGGATTCAGGTCTTGAATGATATCCGCATTGACCAGCGCGTTAAGGTCCTTTCCGGCGATCACTACCCGCCAGGGGCTGAAGACAGTATCCTTTATCCGCCAGCCTTTCGGATCATTGACAAAATCGGCATGCAGGACACCCGTGCTATCGGAACGCAGCGACATCCCGCTATAGTTGTAAAGTGCAGCCTCTGTAATACTCCCATAAAGACCATCGGGCGTGCGGAAAGTGACCGGCGGCCCTATATGCCTGTTAACAAGCCTGTCTATCAGACAGGAATCATATAATCCTTCATAATAGTAAATATTCTCCTGGTACCATAGCATGGAATGAGCGGGTATCTTCCAGGCGGTCGCTTCCCCGTTCACGAGGGAAGAGTCCGTACCCGCAGTCCCACCCCTGCGGGGAACGATATACCGGAAAGCAAATCCATTATCAAAAACCCGCAGCTCCAGTTGGAAATCCCTTCCGTCTTTCCGGTGGCGAAAAGGAAACAGGGCTCCCTTGTAGCGATTGATCGCCGTATCATGCACTCCCCTCCAGACGTAGGNNCCCATCGCCGAACCCTGCCCTAGATCATCGCCCTCTACGGTGATGCCCAGCGGCGAAGGCGCAATAAGAATCTTGCCCCCCAGGCGAAGCTCATAGCTTAGCCCCGATACCGGGTTCGTAGATATCCGAGCCTCCAGGCGTCCGTCCGGACTACTGACCATTATTCGCTGGCCCAGGGCGGTGGGTACAATGATCAATACTTCGAAGAAATAGATAGAACAAGCTAACCATCTTTGCATGCGTGCAAATTAGCATCCATTAAAACAAGTAAATTTGCTTATTTGCATGGTATATTGATTATTTATTGGAAATCATCGACGCAATACAACTGGCGGAACTTTCCGCACATATAGAAACGGTAATAAAAAATGCTTACCGGGAGTCCTCCTTTTGGGTGATCGCCGATATAACCAATCATACCTTCAAGCCTTCCTCCAACTATCACTATTTCGAGCTGGTCGAGAAAGATACCCGCAGCAATGAATTGCTGGCCCGCTTCTCCTCCAAGGCCTGGGGCCAGGGCGCGAAGCAGATAGAGCAATTTGAAAAGGCCACTGGTCAAAGATTTACCAATAACATCCATGTACTCGTACAGGTCAAAGTCGAATTCCATGCGGTGTATGGACTGCAACTGCAACTAACAGGCATCGACCCTCATTTCACATTGGGCCTGATCGAACAGCAGAAGCAAGCGACACTCGATAGGCTGATCGCACAGAATCCGGGCTTTATCCGCCGGGAAGGTGAGGAATACTTCACCCGGAATAAAAATCTCACGCTGAACCGGGTAATCCAATCCATAGCGGTGATTTCCTCGGGTTCCTCCGCCGGCCTGCAGGACTTTAAGCACACCCTGGATAATAACGGCTTCGGTTACTGGTTCAGGATCGATGAATATCATACCGAAGTGCAGGGGGATTCCAATGCTTTGTCGTTCAGAAATAAGCTGATCGGCATCTATCATTCCGGCGTCAGGTATGATGCAATCGTCATCACCCGCGGAGGAGGGGCGCAAACCGATCTCCTGCTCTTCGACAATTACCTGATCGGACAAGCCATTGCCAGGATCCCGATACCCGTCATTACCGGCATCGGCCACCAAAAGAACACCACGATCGCCGACCTGATGGCTCATACAACTACCAAGACGCCCACCCAATCCGCCGAATTCATTATTGCGCATAACCGCCGCTTCGAGGAAGAGCTATTGGAGCTTCAAAAGACCGTCATCATAAAATCACAGCAGCTTTGTTCCGTTCACGGGAAGAGGCTTTCCCATCTTCAAACCAGGGTAAGCCATAACGGACGCGACCTGTTAGACCATTGGAAAGACAGGCTGCATCTCGCCCGACAGACGGTTTTGCAACATTCACAGGCCATCCTCTATAATAAGAAGACGGCCCTGAACTTACTGACCCATCTCGAAGGATTCAAATCGAGGTATTTTAAAAGCCAGGAGGGCTACTTAACCCATGCTATCGCGATGATAAGGCTGGCATCCCCCGAAAATACGCTCCGGAGGGGGTTTGCATTGATAAAATATAATGATAAGATCACCGCCCGGGGCGAACCCATCCCGGTCGGCGCAGAAATATCGGTCCTCTTGCATGACCGGGAACTGGGAGCTACCGTTCACACTAAAACAGATCATGATGGAAGAAAATTTGACATATGAAAAAGCGTACACGGAATTAGCGGAGATCACCCGTGAAATAGAGAACGAAGCCGTTTCCGTGGACGTACTGACAGAGAAAGTAAAAAGGGCCTCCGAGCTCATCAGCTTCTGCCAGGCGCGACTTCGCTCCACCGAACAGGAAGTGAATAAGATCATTGCAAATATGGAAAAGGGGGCGACGGGGAAATGAACAATCCCTAAATGAACCTATCCTTTTTTCAAGTTCGCCGCCGAAGCCTTGTCCAGGAACATCGTGCAAGCCGGATGAGTCTGCAGGATACTCGCCGGATGCAAGGGACCGACCGGGCCTTCGAGACAATCTTTTCCAGCCCGCGCCTTTCTTTCATCGGGAACCGAACAGATGATCTGCCGGGAACGCAGGATCTGCCGTATGCTCATACTGATAGCCCGGCGCGGCACATCCTCCGGCGAAGGAAACCATCCTTCCCCGAATTGTTGCAGGCGACAGGCTTCATCCAGTTCGACCACTATATACGGCGTTTCGACTTCAAAATCCGCGGGTGGATCATTAAAAGCAAGATGCCCGTTTTCCCCGATCCCAACCAGGGCCAGATCAATAGGATGGCTTTCTATCAATCCGTTCAATCGCTTACATTCGGCCACAGTATCAGCCTCCCCATCGATCAGGTAATATCCCCCCAGGGGTGGTAATTTATTCAGGAACCTTTCGATCAGATATTTCCGGAAGCTGGCCGGATGACTTAGGGGAAGACCGATATATTCGTCCAGGTGGAACATAAAGACCTTCGACCAGTCGATCCCCTTTTCCGACACCAGGCGGGCCATCGTCTCGAACTGGCTGGCCCCCGTGGCCAGGATGATATTCGCCCTTCCCTGCACGGCAATCGCAGTCTTTATCAGGTCCGCCGCCAACGCACCGGCAGCCATCCCCATTTCCCCCGGATTCGAAGAGATAACAATATTCATATTCTATTACTGTTGGCTATTACTATTCATAATTGATATTCAAATAGATGATTCTTTTCTGATTATCAACTTACCATCCATCCTTTTGAGCCGCATTGACCCGCTCCGCTTCGGGAGGAAGTTGTGTTTTCCAGTCAGGATCAGATATTATATGCGTGTCCATGCTATTCCTGTTTATGCCCTAAAGGTAGACCTTCCTCTACCCCGGAAAAAGGTATTAGTTCATCGTTTTATGGTCTTTTTTACAGGTAATCGATTTTTTTACAAAATGCCCGAAGAAATTAAAGAACAGACCGCATTAGGCGAAAAGATTCCTCATCATAAGTAATTGATCATCAACTGCCAGAAAAAAGCCCCTGTAAACTCAGGTTTTCCCGGGACGAATCGCTATCTTTCTAATCTCGGACATCCGCCTGATCACTAACATCTCCCGGTTTTCCGAATCCCTCTCATATCCTATCTTGTTCCGCACACATGAAGCTACCCTTTTACTAACTCCTGCATTCTGATAGTATTTATTTTTTATCCAGTACGTTCAATTGAAGTTCATGATTTGGAACTATCATCGAATAGCAATTTCCTGTGTGAGCGCCCTGTTTCTTTTCTCATTCAATGCAGGTCCAAAAGTCACAGATGTGTCGAAGCGATTCCTCGCGGCGCTCCCCACTATGCCTCCACCTTCTCCCGTGCCGAAACACACACCGTCGCCTTATACGGTCTACCTGACATTCGATGACGGCCCCTGTGCCGGCAGCGAAACGGTAAACGAGCTTTGTGAAAAAGACAACCTCCTCATCAATGTATTCCTGATCGGAAAAAATGTCTATCGGAATGACCGTAGCAGGAACCTCTTCCGCAAATACATTTCCAACCCCCTGGTCGAAACGGGCAACCATAGTTTTACCCATGCAGGAAGATGCTATAAGGAGTATTTCAGCGAACCATCAATAGTACTGGCCGATTTTAACAGAAACAGGGACAGCCTTCAATTCAGCAATGATTTTGCACGCCTGCCCGGCAGGAATTTCTTCCGGATTGACGGCCTTTCCCGCAACGATATCACCAATGGAAAAGAAGCTGCCGATACGCTGGCAGCTAACGGATACCATATCTTCGGTTGGGATATCGAATGGCGTTCCCGTCCTGCCAAAGGGTTGTCCCTCCATACAGGCAATGANNAACCGGGCCGTATCATCATCCTGCTCCACGATCCCGAATTACAGGACAGCGTCTTCCGGGGTGAACTGGAGGATTTCATCAACAGGGCCAAAGCCGACGGTAACTTTAGGTTCGACCATCTAAGCAATTATCCTCTATAAATTCATCCGGGGCTTTAAGTATCTTTGGACCCTACATAAAATTCCTTTCCCATGAGGTCCTTTACAGTTCCCACGATTGATCAGGTTGACAAAGAAGCCAAGGAAGAAGACACCTTGTTGTTACGCGCCGGGACTTCCCCGCGAAGCCTCTTAAGTACCTGGTAGAGCACCTGCCATTTCCATAAGATGNNGATTATGCAGACCTGGCTCCCCTTAAAACAGCTATCGGAGATGCCCGTATCGTCCTGCCGGGAGAACAAAGTCACGGCGAGGAATCCGGCTATACCTATTCCTTTCTTGATTACCGGAAGGCGGGGATTATAGGCCGCTAGTTTATGACAGCTTCATTAAAAAGACAATTCATACTGAAGGCCGGATCGGGCAGTCAGCAAGGGTGTTTCTTCACGGGCGTCGGAAGGATGGATTCGGTATATGGCCGTTTCCTCATAACGGGAAGCTACAACAATCTCTGTCCCGTCAGCATGCCGGTTAAATAACGCGGACACAAGCTCCGAGCTATTATTATCTTTTGAAAGATGCGACAAGAGCAAATGGCTCATATACGACGGCTTATGTGTCATAAAGAGGTTCAATGCCTGTGTATTGGACAGATGTCCCTTCCCTCCGCGTATCCGGTTCTTTAAATAATAAGGATATTTTCCTTTTTCCAGCATTTCCTCGTCATAGTTAGCCTCCAGGAAAGCGGCGTGGCACTGACTGAAATAACGGATCACCTGCTCGCAGGCCATACCGATATCTGTAAACACACCGATTGTCAATCCATTGCAAGCAATAATGAAGCTATGAGGATCCGATGCATCGTGCAGCTTTGGAAAAGCAGTGATGCTGAGCCCGCCGATCCTCACCGGATCATGGGCCCGGAAAGGGATAATTAAATGCTCCTGTAGTCGCAGGCCCCCATGGACAAGCGTTTCCCTGGTAATAAAGACCGGTAACTGGTATTTTTTTGCAAGTATGGAAACCCCTTTGATATGATCCATATGCTCGTGCGATACAAAAATTGCCCTCACTGTTTTAATGGACAATGCAAGCCTTTTCAGACGCATCTCGGTTTCCCGGCAGGAGATCCCTGCGTCAACGAGGATGGCATCCGTATCATTTCCGATATAATAACAGTTCCCGTTGCTTCCCGAATTCAATGAGGCGATAAATAGAGACATGGGGCCAATTTATGACAAAAATTACATTTAACTTGCCAGACTAAAAATTCATCCCAAGCCGAAAACACAAACAAGCTGAAAACACAAAGATATTTCTCACTGGTTGTCATTCTGGGATTACTGACTGCACTGGGAACTTTTTCCATAGACATGTACCTGCCCGGATTCCAGGACATCGCCGATAACCTGCATACTTCGGTGGCTACGGTCTCCCTTCCTTTATCCAGCTATTTTATAGGCATTTCTGCGGGCCAGTTATTAACAGCCTGATCATCCACCTTTGGCTGGCGTGCCGTATTCGTCATCCTGCTGATCATGGGTATACTTATCACGCTGTTAATGATCGTGGGGTTCCCGTGATAAGCTGGTCTTCCATTTCTTCCGTAGTATGTTTTTTTAATACCGAAGAGAAAATCTCACCCAGCCTGAAATCCTTTAGTTCTTCCAGCCCAATCAGGTCAGAGAACCTTCCTTTGAGACCATCCGATAGCTTGAATGTATTATAGCGGGCTCTCCAAACCGAATTCCCTATCCGCAGGACATTCTGTTCGTATATTGGATCCTTCTTTATTTCCCTGTTGTTGATATACAAAGGGACAGTGCAATGACCGGCATCCACGACCAGGATCCCATTGCTCAACCAGATAAGGATATATCCCTGCGATTCATTCAATTCGTCGATGGCCAGATCCGGATGAAGGGAGCTCGCACCGATCTTGATCGCATTTTCGGTGATTACCACCCTCTTGCGTTCATCCTTTCCGGCAATGCATTCCAAAAAGATTTTATGTTGTGAAACGGGGCTCTCGGGCATGGAGTTGATTTTAGACTAATTTACATAAATAAGCCCGAACTCGTCCAAACGGCTTCCCCAAATCTATTTGCTTTTATGCTGATCTTCCAGCTTCTTCATCACGGCCCACTGCAATTTGTTTTGAACGGTTTTATAAAAAACATGAGTAATGGCTGCTTTCGGATCATAGTCGATACTGCACTGAGCATAGATATCGGTGATTTTTTGATAAAATCTTCGTGGGAGTTGACGCGATAGCCCACTGCAATAATGGCATCGAGATTGTAAAAATCCACTTCCCGAGAAACGTCGCGAAATCCCTCTTTTTGAACTATTCGAATTTTTCGAATAGTTGGCTTTGAAGTATTCTGNNAAAATAATTCATCCCTGTAAATTCAATGGAGACCATCAATTTTACAAGGATGATTAAGTCGATATCGTATGGAAATGGAGACTACTAAAAGTTCCCTGATCGATAACGCTACTAATCGACGCCCAGCAGTTCCACTTCAAATATCAATGTGCTGTTCGGGCCTATCTGTGCACCTACCTGCCTGTCGCCATAACCTAAATGAGGGGGTATAAAAAACCGCCACCTGCTACCTGTGGGCA
>PLXD01000517.1 GCA_003151295.1 Chitinophagaceae bacterium
ATATCGAGCAGGAGTGAAAGCTTCTCCGAAAAAAGCGCGTCATAGTCCTCCAGGTTCAACCCAAATAGCGGAAAAGACTCTATAAAGGAACCCCGCCCGACCACCATTTCCCCCCGGCCCTTGGAAATCAGATCCAGCGTAGCGAAGTTTTGGAAGACCCTCACCGGATCGGCCGCGCTCAACACCGTGACGGCGCTTGTCAGCCGAATGCGCTTCGTGCGGGCCGCGGCAGCCGCAAGGATCAGGGCAGGCGCCGAATCCAAAAACCCTTTCCGGTGATGCTCCCCGATCCCGAATATATCCAACCCGTACCGGTCGGCCTGCTCTATTCTTTCGAGCAACTGCGCCATACTATCCTTATCATCCAGCGAGGTGCCGTTATCATTACTGAACATGGCGGCGAAACTATCAATTCCTATTTCCATACTTTTATTTATCAGATTTATCAGGCGAAAATCTCCTACCCGATAAACAATTTTATCCGGAAAAGGTTGGTTTCATTAAGGGGATAAACTAAAAATCACGAACTTTCCGTTGAAATTCACACACATGAAAGCAGCAGTCTTACATCAGCTAGGCACCGTTCCCACCTACGAAGAGTTTCCCGACCCCATCACCCAATCCCCGGATCAACTGCTTGTTACCGTCAAAGCTGCCGCCATCAAGAACCTCGACAAACTGCGCGCAAGTGGCACCCACTATGCCAGTTACAAAGAAGTCCCGGTCATTGTCGGGATAGACGGCGTGGGTGTGCTGCCTGATGGAACCCGGGTGTATGCCCAGGGCATCACCGGCATGAGAGCGGAAAAAGCCCTCATCGATAAAAACAGGTTCATTGTCATACCCGCCAACATCAGCGATTCCCTGGCTGCGGCCCTCCCCAATGCTGCGATGGGCTCCGCCATCGCCTTGCTATACCGAGGCCAGCTAAAAAAAGGGGAAGTGGTGCTGATCAACGGCGCTACCGGCGTCACCGGCCAACTAGCCGTCCAGCTCGCGAAGCACTACGGCGCTTCCACCATCATCGCCACAGGCCGAAATGCCCAAGCCCTGGAAAAGTTGCATTCCCTCGGCGCCGACGAAATCATTTCCCTGCATGAACCGGAAGAAAACATCATCAAACAACTGAAGGAAATTCATGCCCGCACCCCCATCGATACCGTCATCGATTATTTATGGGGCCGTCCCATGCACCTCATTCTCACGGCGCTGAAAGGGGGAGGCATCGGCGTTTATACTCATCGCGTCCGCATCGTTACCGTCGGCAGCATGGCCGGTGAAAACCTGGAGGTCGCCTCAGAGACGCTACGCAGCTCGGCCATCGAACTACTCGGCTCCGGCATCGGAAGCATCCAGGAGGCAGACTTTCGCCAGTTCAATACGGTCAACCTACCGGAACTATTCCAGCTGGCTTGCGCTGGCAAACTGCAGCTCGAAACCGAAACTGCCGCCCTTCAAGATATCGCAGAGGTATGGCATAAAGAGATTTCTTCGGGGAAGAGGTTGGTGATTACGATGTAATATACTAGGTTTGAGATCTATGAGACGAATCCGAGCATCAATACCATTAACGCTAGTACTATTCCTATTTGCAACAAAGGCCGGCCTTGCTCAGTCTGTTAAGCCAAAAGGCTTTAACCCCCATTATCAACTGCTGCATTCAGGCAACTGGATCATCGATAAGAACTTCTACCTGCTGACGGTGATTGCACAGGACCCGGAATTAAGCCGGCTGCTTCAAAAAGATACCGTCCTGGAAGCATTGGGCGCTGCAAAAAGGCAACTCATTCACGACCATGTCTCCGATACCTGCACCACTGCGGCGAGTTTGTTGTCGGGACTTGAAATTTCCGCGAAAGATATGGCCCGGATCTTCGAGGCGATAACGCCGTTATATGAACGGCACCCCGCTGCTTTTGACCGCATCATCGACCGGCACCTGCGTCCATCCGGTTGTTACCAGGAGTATGCAGCCTTGTCTAACAAAGAATTTCTCTTTTACACCTGGACCGAAGTGATCGTCGGTATCGACCACATCATCGATCAGTATGGATTGGATCAGAACAGGCACTATCCCAGCATAGATGCCGTCAGCTACGACATTCAAGGGGAATATTACCGTGGTCTTTTAAAGACCCTGTTTTCCTATCTTGACGAGAAGATCTCCGGCCCGCGACTATTTTATGGATACTCCCTGTCCGTCGCCTTAGAATTGCTAAAGGCCAACAACCGGGCGGAAGCGGCCAACTACGAGCCCCTGGCAGGCGGCGAAAATAAACAGGCCATTCAAAGAGTGTCTGCCGTTTCCTGGAACAAATATCCTTATGCCGCCATCATGGTCCCCGGCGAAGGCCCCGAGATCGCTTCGATCGCATTCGACCCGATCGGCAGGATGCGCTGCGAACTGGCGGCGAAACGCTATCGGAAAGGCCTGGCTCCTTTTATCATCGTCAGCGGCGGCAATGTGCATCCTTTCCACACCCCCTATACGGAAGCGTTGGAAATGAAGAAATACCTGATGCAGCAGGAACATATCCCGGGATCCGCCATTCTTCTCGAACCGCAGGCCCGCCATACTACGACCAATTTTCGCAATGCCTGCCGCCTGATGATCCGCTATGGATTTCCGATGGCCAAACCCAGCCTGTGCGTGACAACCAAGGACCAGGCGGATTATATCATGGATCCGGAATTTGACGCACGGAATATTGAAGAACTGCGTTACCTGCCTTACCAGTCCAAAAAGCGGATTTCCAACCACGAGATCAGTTACCAGTCCGTACTGGATTGCCTCCAGGTAGATCCACGGGATCCGCTGGATCCGTAAAATGGCAGAATATCCTCTTTTTCTATTATATTATTTAGATATTACCAATTTTGCTCCCAAAGATTGATTTTCTCCGGCCTGTCCGCAAACAAACCCCTGACAAACGACAACAGCCGTTCTCCCCCAAAAGCAACGGTTGATTCATGAGAGCCATAGACGATCCAATCAAAGCTGTTGTCACAATATGCTGTTTCATAGCAATCGGGATCAAACTGGCTGTTTTCGACTTCCGAATCCGTTCCTGCTTCGTTAATGTCAAACAGGATGGGCAGGGCATGTGATTGGATAAATGCTTTTATGGCTTGAAAATCGGCTTGGGTGATATTGTCTTTCATCAGGAAAATAGATGCCGTTGGACATTTTTCAACCAATGGATTCCAGTAGCCGCCATCATAATTCCATCGTTGCAGGAGTAGGTGTCTGACCTGCCGCTTTTCTTCTTCCCGCAGCCTGCGCCGATGGGGCAGGGGCGATACCATCGATAAGGCGGAAGGAATGATATGTTGTATGAAATCGACAAACTTATTTCGCTCGTCCTGCATGGCTTTACACGCGGCCTCGTTTTCTTTGCCGGTGGTGAAGGAATTGTTGGCCGATGAACCCACAGCAGCCAGGGCTTCCTGGCAGTCTTTCAGATCCGGATAATGCATGCTGGCCAGGCCTTCCACCGCTCCCAGGATAGCCGATAATACCTGGTAGCGGGGAAAAAGATGATGGTCATTGCCGGCATAAGGATACTCCGCAGAACCGCCTTCCGTTCGTTCATGGGAATATCGGTTCACCCAATACGAATAATTATTTTGACAATATTGCCGGGCGGCAGTGATAAGGGCTTCCGTGTCCGTCATAACGCAAAATAATGAAAGTAGTTGAGTTAATCTTATGCTTAGAATTTTGGTATTTCCCGAAGATCGGATTCCATTCCGTTTCAATGCCGGAAGTCAGTTCCGTCTTCCCTGTCGACCCCTGTTTGGGTAAAAGTCAGGACAGATCCGCCGGGTTCAGGAGATTACAAAAGTCATAGCTCCCTGGATTAGGGGTCGTATTCAACCGCAGAAAGGAATCAACAGAATTGGAATCAAATTTGTTTGGGAAAGGGTAGCGATCAAATCCTTTTATCTTAAAGCACATTCAAATGACAAATGATCATTTTACCATTTCCTTCGATTACCCACCCGATAATTTACATGGAATGGCCGATATACAAGCCGACATGGAAGATGGCCAAACCGTCTACCTGGCGAAGAATATTCGGTTCGATAATTCCGCGGAGGAGTTAACCGGTTCCCATTTGCTTATCGAGGAGGAAATGAAGCTGAAAAAGCAAACGGACCAGGGAACGGACGAAGATGCCGAAACGCCTTCCGATCGCCAGGTTTGGGTGGATGCCGATACGGAAGAAGAATCCGAACTGGCCTCCCTGATCGGCGCCGCCATCGAAAATTACGCTCTGTGAACTTCCGAAAGTTTATGATGGGCTGCCATGCAAAGAAAGATCATCCATATCGACATGGACGCATTCTACGCTTCCGTAGAGCAGCGCGACCACCCGGAATACCGCGGCAAACCCATCGTGGTGGGGGGCTCGCCGGAAGGGCGGGGGGGTGTTGTGGCAACCGCAAGCTATGAGGCGCGAAAATTCGGGATCCGCTCCGCCATGCCTTCCAAAAAAGCGCTGGAACTCTGCCCTGGCGTATTATTTGTCAAACCCCGCTTCGACGCCTACCAGGAAGCATCCCGTAAGATCCGGGAAATTTTCCACCGCTACACGGATCTCATAGAACCGCTTTCACTCGACGAAGCCTACCTGGATGTCACGGAAGACAAGCAGCAGATCGGATCGGCCATCGAAATCGCCAAACAGATCCGTCAAGCCATCAAAACGGAATTGCAGCTTACCGCCTCCGCCGGCATCTCTATCAATAAATTTGTAGCCAAGATCGCCTCGGACATGAACAAACCCGATGGACTGACCTTTATCGGTCCCTCCCGGGTCGAGGCATTTATCGAATCCCTCCCGGTAGAGAAATTTTACGGCGTCGGAAAGGTGACCGCAGAAAAAATGAAAAACCTCGGGCTCCATACCGGGGCCGATCTAAAGAAAATGACCGAAACGCAGCTGGTGAATCATTTCGGGATAGCCGGCCGTTTCTATTCAAAAATCTCCAGGGGCATCGACAACAGGCCCGTCCAACCCCACAGGGAGACGAAATCGCTGGCTGCGGAAGACACTTTTTCTTACGACCTGACCACCACCGAAGAAATGAGTCGGGAACTGGACAGGCTGGCGCGGAGGGTTGGTGACCGGTTGCAAAAACACAGTCTTCAGGGCCGAACCATCACCCTCAAAATCAAATACAGCGACTTCAAACAGATCACCCGCAGTCGAAGCTGTCCGTCTCCGGTAGATGATTTCGATACGATCAGCCGGACGGCTACGAGCTCTTGCTATTAACGGATCTGGAAAACAAGAAAATACGCTTGCTGGGCATTTCATTGTCCAATTTCGACCGGCCTGCGGCCTTTTTAACCGAAGCTTCTCAAGCCCCCGATCTTCAGACCACAACCCGTCAGACTGCCAACCTGCAGTCCGTCAACCTGCAGCCTACACCCCGTCAGCCCACAACTCGTCAGCCCAGGCAACGCCCCGGGCAATTGGAATTGTTTTAGACGCTCACGGATTGGTAAAATTATTTCAGCAAACTTTCTGGAAGCGCATCCAGCGGACGTATCCGGATCTGTTTGTAAAAGACTTCCGCGCCTTCGGATTGGATCTGCAGTTTGCCTTTGACGAGGGGGAGCGTGGTTCCGTTTTCCGCCTGGCTGGAATGATACAGGACCATCACTACCCGCCCATTGACCACATGTATGCTGGTGTCTCCATGACAATAGAGGTCGAGGGTATTCCAATCGCCCGTCGGGTGCTCGGCATCGCCCCGCTTCCTGCAATACCTGCCTACCGGGCTGGTCGCACTGAAAGTCAATCGATGGCCCGCGGGATCGTAGAAGTATACGCCATCGGCTCCTTTTGTAACGGGAACATCTTACATCCCACCCGCTACACCCCAGTAATCCCCCACATTCCCTTCTTCCACCTGGAACTCCTGTGAGCGCATCCAGGCGCCATAGTCCGCTCCATAAGGGCCGACGGAGTGATAGAGGAGGCCGCTGTCCCGTTTCTTACCCTTCTTTTGGCCCCATAACGGGGTTCCC
>PLXD01000319.1 GCA_003151295.1 Chitinophagaceae bacterium
TTAAAGATCCTGGCAGGGGATATCGAACCCACCAAAGGCTCCGTCGAGATTACACCCGGGCAACGCATGGCTGTCCTGAATCAAAACCACTTTGCATTCGATGAAAGCACCGTGTTACACACCGTTTTGATGGGGCACAAGAAGATGTGGGAGACCATGCAGGAACGGGATACCATCTATGCCAAGGCGGACTTTACAGAAGAGGATGGCATTCGTGCCGGAGAACTGGAGGGAGAATTTGGGGAAATGGGCGGCTATACGGCAGAAAGCGATGCGGCAGCCCTGCTCAGTGACCTGGGCGTAACGGAGTCCTACCACTCCACCCTCATGAAGGAATTGCCCGGCGCCCTTAAGGTAAGGGTTTTGCTCGCACAGGCCCTGTTCGGTAACCCGGATATCCTGATCCTCGATGAACCTACCAATGACCTGGACGTGGAAACGATCAACTGGCTGGAGAATTTCCTGGCGGATTATGAAAATATCGTCATCGTGGTCTCCCATGACCGGCATTTCCTGGATGCCGTCTGTACCCATGTAGCCGATGTGGATCACCAGAAGATCAAAATTTATACGGGTAACTATACTTTCTGGTATGAGTCCTCCCAACTTGTAGCTCGCCAACAGTCGGATAAGAATAAGAAAACGGAAGACAAACGCCAGGCCCTGTTGGAATTCATCGCCCGTTTTTCGGCCAACGCTTCCAAATCCAAGCAGGCCACTTCCCGGAAAAAGGCCCTTGAAAAACTCACGATCGAAGATATCGAACCTTCCAACCGACGCTATCCGGGGATCATTTTCAAACAGCAGCGCGAAGTGGGCAACCAGATATTGAACATTGAAAAGCTTTCAAAAACGGCCGAAGACGGCCGTACCCTCTTCTCCGATGTCAATTTCAGCATCAACAAGGGCGATAAAATCGCTTTTGTAAGCCAGGACCACTCGGCGCTGACCAGCTTTTTCGATATCATCAACGGCGATGTTGCTGCCGATAAAGGCAAGGTGGAATGGGGCACGACTGTCACCAAAGCCTATCTGCCGAATGACAACAACGCCTTTTTCCAGGGGAAAGATATTAACCTCATGGATTGGCTAAGGCAATTTGTCCCCCCGCATGTCACGGATGTGGATGAGCCCTTTCTTCGAGGCTTTTTGGGCAAAATGCTGTTTAGCGGCGATGAGGTATTGAAGAAGACCACCGTATTGAGTGGGGGAGAAAAAGTGCGTTGCATGCTTAGCAGGATGATGCTCCAGGATCCTAATGTCGTTATCCTGGATGAGCCGACCAACCACCTGGACCTGGAATCCATCCAGGCTTTTAATGAGAGCATGATTAATTTTAAGGGAATCGTACTGCTGACCTCCCATGACCATACTTTCTTGCAGACGGTTGCAAACCGGGTCATCGAACTGACTCCCAAGGGTATAATCGACCGCCTGATGAGCTTTGACGAATTCCTGGCGGATGCCCGGGTGAAGCTATTACGGGAAGAAATGTACCCGAAAGGCACACTGGTAAGGATATAAATTGCCAAAGAACCCCTTATATTCTTAGATGAGGTCCCGGTCACTTTCCAATCCTGTAGTTTAGCCCAAAGTGGGAGCCGCTCGCCTTTGTGGCAAAATCTAACTGCCAATACCCGGTATATCTTAACAGCGTATAGTGGAATGTAAAGTTCGTATAGCTATATCGCAGGTTGTGCTTGGATTGGTTGTCATAAATATTCAGGTTATTATAGGAACGCCCGAGGATTATTCCGGTGGCAAAACGAAAACCAAAATTTCCCTGCCGGGTCTTCCCGAGCAATTCAGTATAAAAGCCCAGGGTCCCGAAGAAATTGCTCCTTTCTATCAGGGTGGCCGCTGAATCAGGCAATTGCTTCCTGAATTGAAGGTAATCTCCAAATTCGCGCTCCAGAGAAGTCTCTATGCCCAGGAACCTCCATTCACTCCGATTAGTAGGGAGTACCCCGTTTATCCCTCCGCTAAAGCCAGTCCCTCCAAAAAATTTATTGCCTGCATTTTGATCGATGATCTTAGCGTCAAAAGGAGTGGCTGTACGAGCACTGGAACTGGGGCTGTGTCCCAAATAATTGTAAAATGAACTATCCCACCTGGTCACGGAATAGTTGCCCAGGGAAAGACCGAGCCCATACCAGCCCTGGAAAGATCCGATGTTATGGGCTCCCGCTATTTCAGTGTGGAATGTCCTGACCGCATCTCTGCCTCCTTCATTGGCGAGTCCTCCAAAATAAGCGCCGTTGATATAAAAAGCGGATTTCAGGGAATCGGCCTTTAAAGGGATGCTATGGTAACCCGGAGAATCTCCGTTAAAAGGACTCACATAATAGGCCTGTTGGGTATAGCAGCCCGTCAGGGCAAAAAAAATGGTAAGAAGCAGGATAGAACGGCCGTTTTTGATCATAATCCATAGAATAGGTTCCCAGCGCTGACAACAAATAATTCAAAACCGTTGCCGGCTGATCGTTAAATTTACGATCCGGCCTGGATTAGATGTATAACTAACTGATTTTGTCTTGTTTGATACAATAAATACTGTTTTTACGCATTTTAAGCTAAACCATGTGTTGTTGATCCGAAGACTGCTAATACCGGTACTGCTTTTCTGTGGCATCTTTACAACAATGGCACAACAGAAAGGACCGCCTACCCCGGTTAAAGCAGCCGCCCCAAACCAGATGAATTTTTTAAAAGGGCCGCAGATCCCAAAGTCCAACCTCCTCATGAAATTTATACACGTCGTACCCGGAACGATTGCCCTGGATTCGCTCAGCATTATTCCCTGGACTTTTTCCATTTTCGGCGTTGCGGACAGCGCCTATACCCTCGATTATGTCAATGCCACCCTGACCTGGAAAAAACGGCCAATCCAGGACAGCGTTTACGTGGTCTTCCGGGTCTTCCCCTACCGGCTGAACAGCATCGTAAAACGATTTAGTTATGATAGCATCGAAAGCCATTTCCTGGTCAGGTCCGCTTCTGCATTTAATAACGGCTCCCAGCAGGCAAGTGATAACTTTTTTAATTTTGGTAACATCACCTATAATGGAAGTTTCGGAAGGGGGATCTCTTTCGGCAACAGCCAGGATGCGGTAGTGACATCCAACTTAAACCTGCAAATAAGCGGATACCTGGCCGATAGTATAGAAATCTCCGCTGCCATCACCGATAACAATATCCCGATACAACCGGATGGAACGACCGCACAATTGAACGAATTCGATAAGATATTCCTTCAATTCAAAAAAAAGACCTGGGCCCTTTCAATGGGGGATATCGATCTGCGTGAAAACCGGGATTATTTCCTGAACTTCTATAAGCGTTTGCAAGGAGCTACTTTTGAAACGAACAATAAAATCAGCGACGCTATTACCAATAAAACACTGGTGAGCGGGGCTATCGCGAAAGGCAAATTCAACAGCAACGTGATCCAGGGACTGGAAGGCAACCAGGGGCCCTACAAACTCCAGGGAGCTAGCAACGAAATCTATTTCGTAGTCCTGGCCGGAACGGAAAAGGTCTTTATCGACGGAGAGATGTTGCAAAGAGGGCAGGACCAGGATTATACGATCAACTATAATACGGCCGAAATCACTTTCACCCCTAAGCGCATGATCACCAGTGACTCGAGGATACAGGTGGAATTCGAATATGCAGACAGGAATTACCTGAATGTCAATCTCTATATGTCTAATGAAACCGATTTCAAGGACAAGCTCAAATTGCGGGTAGGCCTGTTCAGCAACAGTGATGCCAGGAATTCCCCCATCAACCAGACCCTGAATGCCGACCAGATTAAATTTTTAAGTCAACTGGGTGACAGCGTTCAAAACGCCTATTACCCGGTAGCGGGCATCGATACTTTTGCTGCGGGAACGATCCAGTATAAAAGGATCGATACCATTTATGCGAAGGCAAACACCATCGTTCATGATTCCATATTCGTCTATTCTACCAGTCCTGATAGCGCGTTCTATACACTGTCCTTTGCCCTGGTAGGACAGGGCAAAGGAGATTATATTCCCGATCTTAACGGCGTCAACGGAAATATATATATCTGGGTAGCGCCGGTGAATGGGGTTAGCCAAGGGCAATATCAAGCGGCGCAATTCCTGGTCACCCCTAAGACACAACAGGTCCTGACAATCGGCGCGGACTATAAAATCAATAAAAATTCGACCATGAGCGTCGATCTGGCCAGGAGTCATTACGACGTGAATACCCTATCTTCCATTGGGAAAGGCGCTGATAACGGATATGCAGCCAAACTGCAATTTAAAAATACGAGTGCCGTGTCCTCTGCGGAAAAAGGATTCAAGCTTACAACCATCATGGGATATGAATATGTGGACGGAAATTTTCAGCCCGTTGAAAGACTTCGCCCTGTAGAGTATTACAGAGACTGGGGCCTGCCGCTCATAGTGGCTGCCGACAATGAATCCATTTATACGGCCTCCTTCCTGTTGACGGATAAAAAGATGAACTCCCTGCGCTATGATTTTGCCTCTCTCGACCGGGGAAACAATTTTGCCGGCGTCCGTAACACGATCACCTATAAACAGGATATCGCCGGATGGAAGCTCAATGATCAGGTCAGCCTCACTACCAGTGGCACGTCCACCGACAAGGGGTATTATCTACGGCCAACTTTCGATCTTTCGAAAAAGTTAAGCTGGCTGGATAACTATACGGTCGGCGGTACTTATGCCATCGAACACAACGAAAGCCATGACCGGACCCTGGATTTGGTCGATTCTACCGGCTTCTCCTTCACGACCTTCCAGGCCTATCTCAGATCCCCTGAAAAAAATCCGAACAATTGGGGACTGACCTATTCTACCCGGGAAAACTCCTATCCAAACGGTATGCAGCTTACACGGGCCGACCGCAGTAAAAATGTAAACTTATACGCCCAGATCACGAAAAACCCTCGTCACCAATTCCGTTTTAACGCCACCTATCGCAATCTGCAGATTATAAATTCCAAGATCTCCACGCAAACCGCCGATAACAGCATACTGGGCAGAGCGGAATATATCGTCAAAGAGTGGAAGGGTATGCTCACAGGAAATGCGCTATATGAAGTGGGATCGGGCCAGGTGCAGAAACTGAATTATTCCTACGTTCAGGTGCCGGCAGGTACAGGTCAATACGCCTGGATAGATGCGAACGGGGATGGGATCCAGCAGCTTAACGAATTCGTATTGGCCCAATTCCCCGATCAGGCCCTCTTCATTCGTATCTACACCCCAACGGACGTCTATATCAAAGCCAATTACAATACCCTTAACTATAGCGTAAACATCAACCCCCGTCTCTACTTCGACCCGGTAAAGGGCACACGTTTTCACAGATTCCTCACCAAGCTCAGCCTGCAATCCTCATTGCAGCTCAGCAAGAAGGAACAATCCCAGGGATTCATACAACTGAATCCCTTTAAGACGCCCTTAAATGACACCTCGCTGATCACCCAGACTTCCGTATTTGTTAATACATTCTCTTTTAACCGCTCAAGTTCCAAATGGGGCTTCGCGATCAGTAACTCCACCAACGGAGGCAAAACCTTCCTTACTTATGGATACGAGACCCGGCAATTGAAGGAATGGAGCCTTCGTACCCGGTGGAATCTTTCAAAAGCGCTGGCCTTCAATACTACCTTTAAAGATGGTTCCAACCAGCTTTTCAGCTCCAGCCAGAATTTTGACAGCAGTAATTACAATCTCCGGCAGTATTCCGTAGAGCCGGATTTCACCTATACCCACGGGGCTAATTTCCGGGTTCTGCTAGGGTATCAATACAGTAATAAGGTGAATCCGGCCGGTCTCGGCGGCCAGAAGTATGCTGCCAATTCCTTAAACAGCGAGTTTAAATACAATATCCTCCAAAGTACTTCCATCCAGGCAAAATTCACATACAGCAGCATTCTCTATGCCTCCGTGAATGGGGTGGTGCCCGACCCCAACTCTTCAGTCGGATACGTCATCCTAAATGGGCTTGTACCGGGGAAAAACTATATATGGAGCCTGGATATCACCAGAAAATTAGGAACCAACCTCGAATTGAGCCTTCAATATGAAGGCAGAAAGCCCGGAGATACCATGGTCATTAATACCGGCCGTGCGTCCTTGCGGGCGCTGCTGTAAAGCAAAAAAATCCCGGCCTGAGCCGGGATTCCTATGAAAATAGTGATTTTCATAAAAAAACGTTCTATTGGGATGAGGTCTAGCTAAACAGTCCGCCTTTCTTCAGTTCTTTTGTTCCTTCGCCGATCTTGAAACCATTGTGGTAGATCTCGATCTTATAGCTTCCGATCTTGAAATCGCTATTTTGTTTCCAGGCGAATTGTACGGATTTCTTTTTACCTGCTTCGATATCTACAGGTACTTTCGCAGTGAACACCCTATCACCGTCCTCACGGGTAGTGAAGGAACCGGAACCCAGTGCGGGAACGGAAATGGATTTGCCGTCAGGGCCGGTGATGCATACATATACATCGGTCTGGCCGGTCTGAGCGATACGATTGTCAACATCGAAAGAGATAACCAGCTTATTCACTCTTTTAGCGGTGGTGGTAACTTTTTCCTTGCCATTGCTTTTTTCATGGATCGGGCTGATGGAAATATTAGAAGCATTCAAGGTAGAGGCAACGTCTACTTTCTTTTCCAGGTCCTGCTTTGCGGTAGTAGTAGTCTGCAGATCCGTGGTCAGTTTTTCCTTGTCGGCGGTCAACTGTGTTTTGTCAGCGGTCAATTGCTGGTTCTCCTGTGTAAGGCGGGCAACTTCCTGCTCAAGGTTGTTGATCTTATCGTTTAATTCCTTGATCAGGTCTTCTGCTTTCTTCTTTTCGGCTTCCGTCAGTTTTTCTTTTTTCAGAATGCCGCGGATATTTCCCTTTAATTTCCCGATTTCTGTCTGGCGTTCAGTCAGCTGGCTCTGTATCTTGTTATTAGTGCCGGTCAGGGAATCCAGGCGAACCAAGGCGTCGTCGAAATTCTTCTGTAACTGGCCCTTTTCGTCGGTTACCTTGGCAATCTGCGTAGTTTGTTGCTGCTGTACTTGTTCTTGTTTGTTGTTGTTCCACAGTAAATAACCCCAGGTTCCTAGGAAACCTGCAGCCAGTAAGCCAATAATAAGACTTTTATAATCTTTCTTGGGGGGTTGGCTTTGGGGAGTTGCTGATGGATAGTTGGTAGTACTAATGGTTTATTAATTTTCAATAGTTATATAATTTAACTTCAGATGTATCGGAGCGGGTTTTAATGCTCCATTCTCCAGTTGTCTAAAATCGTGCCAAAATCATTTTTGCAGTGTTGATCACTGGTTGTTACGGATTTATGTAATATTGCAGCTTCCAATTCATTCAACCCAAAATCATCCAAGTGTCGGTAGAAAAGATCATAAATGACTGGAAAAAGAAGAAATTCAAGCCCATTTACTGGCTGGAAGGGGAGGAGGAATATTATATAGACCAGTTGATCCGCTATGCTGAGCATGAGATCCTTACACAGGCCGAAGCCGCCTTCAATCTCACTGTCTTTTACGGTAAGGATGCAGATTGGACGGCCGTAATCAATGCCTGCCGCCGGTATCCTATGTTTGCAGAAAGGC
>PLXD01000247.1 GCA_003151295.1 Chitinophagaceae bacterium
ATCCATTGCCCTGGCAGCATGCATACGCTTATGAACCCGTGCCTTCCTCCCTGGCACCTTCAGCGGCTGGCTATGTGCTGGGTGCACAGGGAAATATATGGTCGGAGAAAATACCTGGTCCGGAACATTTGGAATATATGGTCTATCCCCGCGCATTGGCCCTGGCTGAAGATTGTTGGACCGCTAAGAAACTAAAGGATATCCGATCCTTTACCCGCCGTTTGGATCACCAATATGAACTCTTGAAATTATGGAAGGTGAATGCGCGCCTGCCGGATGCGGAAGGTCTTCAATTTGTGAGCACCAACAGCAAAAGCTTCCTGCTGAGGCTTTCCCATCTGCTTAAGGATGCGCAAATCCGTTATACGCTCGACGGATCTGTTCCGGATGAACATTCCTCCCTGTATCAGGGTCCCGTCTCGGTCGACCTCTCCGGGAAGGATAGCGTATTCATTAAAATCCTGGTTAACTCTTCTCTCAGCGGACAGCAACGATATCAGACGGAACTGCTAAGACAGTTACCGATGATCCCTTTTGCGGGAAGCGGGGATACCGCAAGTCAAATTCAGGGGAATCAATCGACCTTGTTTTCCGGCGTGGTATACTCGATATCCTCTTCGGGTATGCTGGCCGGAGCATCGGGGATCAGCCCTTCCATTGAATTTCCCGGCAAGGGTATGCCCGCAACCTTTCGGGAAATACGCTTCAACGGATACCTGAAGATCGGGAAGGAAGATGATTACCGCCTGGGCGTTTCATCGGATGGAGAAACGGTGCTGAAACTGGGCGATCAACAGGTGGTAGACAACCGGGGCTATCATGGCACCGTAGACCGGGAATCTTTATTACATCTAAAAAAGGGACTCTATTCAATAAGCCTGTGGTATAAGAATGAGGACGAAGACGCACGATCCCTGCATTTGTTTGTAAAGACCATAACAGGAGAGGAGATAAATGTATCCAGGCTTTTATTTCATTCGATTGAGTAAATAAGTTATTGAATAAAATTATATGAGCAGCAGAAAGAACGTATTATCCATCTGCATCAATATAGGATTGTGTGCCTGGATCTTCCTGGTGCATCCCCCTATCAGCATGGCGAAAAGACTCATGCCGATTTCATGAAAGGCGGTGTTTTGGAATTTGTGATGGGGACCGAGCCAAACGAGTCACGGGGAAGTAAAGAGACCGATCGTCCCTGACGGATAAACGGTGATGATCGGCGATTCGCCGGATAGATGATGGTTTTCCCGAATAAAAAAGTTAAGTTACAGTTACCTGACATGGATTTTTTTAATATAGACTTTTATGAGAATATTCACTGCCAAAACTTCCCTGTTCCCTTACAGGATGATCCTGCTGGTATTGGTTTCCCTTATCAATTGCCTGGACAATGCCCCTGTTATAGCCCAGCAATTGGATGAGTTCACGGGCCGTCCCTCCTTCCAGCCCCTGGAAAATGCCATCCGGACCCAGACCCAGTTCAACGGTTATACGAACCATTGGCATGATGATTACAGGGAGTGGTTCCGGTATGGCAATCTCTTTAAAATGATCATCCCCAATGCAGCTTATACCATCGCACAGGCGAAGGTGGATATTGCGGAAGACCTGAAAATCCCGGGACTCTCTATGCAGGAGGGATTTCTGAATGCCCTGCTTGCTGGTCCCTGCATGACCCTAGAAGATCCCTCTTTGGCTCAATTGCAAGAAGCCATCACCCGGGGGAATACTTTGGTGCTGACAGATCCAGGATCGGAAGCCGGTAAGATACTGGCCGCCAAATTCCCCGCCGATAGCTCCTGGAAGGATAAGCTGAAGAGCCACCAGTATAACGCCAGGAATTTTACGGAAGTGAACGCCTTTTTCCTGGAGGGCAGGGACCGGAAAATATTTGTTATTTCCTCGACGGACAAGGCTGCCGTCAAATCCTTGCAAACACTCATAGAGAATACACGTACGCTCCTGTCTAAATACGATCTTCGAAAGGGCTGGTTCGGCGTGGAGACCTTGTTGAAAAGCGTTACCTGCAGTCAGGGCCATCCGCTGGAGTTGATCGGCAAAGGCATGAATGAGGGGAATAGCTGGTTCGTGTTTGATGGTTATATGGATTTCTGGATGAAGAATGAATTGGCAGGCTGGATCAACAAAGCCCGACTACCAGTCGTTACTGATGTGGGATTCTCGCCTATTTTCGGTTGTGAGGACTACAAGGGGCTCCAGGTCCAGGATATGGCTAGCAAGCAGGCATGGATAGACTTTGCCCATAAAAAAAAGGGCTATGTCTTCAGGCCTGTCTATGACACGGCAAGCGACCCCTATCACTTCGACGGATATATCGCCGGCGAAGGCAATAAGGAGCAGATCGACAATGAAGAAGTGCCCTTTGTCTCCACCACCGGTTCCCTGGAGGAAGGTGTCATCCCGAGCACGGTCCTTTTCATCGCAAAAGGACAGCCTTTGACAAAAGAGTTGGTATGGGATGCCATCCTGCATCGACGGGAAGTTGCCGTTCTCAACGAGGGGAAGATGATGGGACCTGCAGGTTACCGTAATGCTTTGCAACTCCTATTGCTGGACCGTATCTTTTTAGAAGAGTATTTCGGGGACCGACTCGATCTGCAGGCGGAAGTGCAAGGATATACACTCCAGGTCACTGTCTCCAATACCTATGATCATCCGGTATCGGGTAGCCTGGAGATTCGGCTTCCACCCGAAGTGCAGGCTGATGAAGCCTGGCCTGCAACGCTCAGCCTTCCGGCCCATAGCTCTAAAACAGTACAAATTAAAATACGTCCGCTGGCAGCCGGCATGAATTCAACCAATCCACTGGTAGCGGAGTTTGCATGGGGTACGACAAAAAAAGCGACCCTGGCCATTTTGGATATGCCCCCGGCCATTTCCGTTCATCGCCTGCTCTACGGGCATTCTCCCAATGTAAAATATCCCGTCAGCATTCATAATTTTTCCGCTGATGCCCCCTTCCCCGTAAAAGTGCAGGTCTATGAAAAAAGCCGTCCGCAAAAAGTGATCTTTACCGCTACCCAAAACAGTACGGCTCCATTGGGCAGCTTCCAGGACCTGGTATTCGACCTGAAATTACCTGGCGGCGAATATAGCGTAAAGGTTTCGGCCCTGGGCCTGGATAACTACAGCCAGTTGGGTGTTGGAAAAGGAGCGTCGGCCGGCGTCTCGCGTGCTTATGCGATCGACCTGAATGGAGATGGGGTGGATGAATACCGCCTTGAGAACGATAGCGTACAGATAAGTTTGCTGGCTACCGGCGCGCGCGTGATTGAATATATCGTCAAAAGTAGGAAAGACAATATCCTTTTCAAGCTATGGCCGGAAAAAGCGGATGATGATAAGCGTGCTTTCCGGAAAAGAGGCTATTATCCTTATGGAGGCTTCGAGGATTTCCTGGGACAAGCCAGCATGGAGACCCATAAAATCTATGACGCCCAAATCCTGAAAAAGGAGGGGGACTACGTGCAGGTCAGAATGGTAGCCGATTATTTCGGGAACAGGCTGGAAAAGATCTTCACTTTGTACGGCAATTCGCCCCTGTTAGAGATCCGGTATGCCATCACATTCCGGAATCCGGAAGCAAAGGTCATCGGGCCGCAGCCGATTCTCCAGCTGGGTGCTTCCAATGGCCCGGAAGATGTGTTCACCATACCCGATAAAGAAGGGCTGTTGCAGTTCAGGATGCGGCCCCAGGAGTATTACGGGCATCTGTTCAACCTGAAAGAAGGCTGGAATGCAGGGTATGATACCAAAGAGGATATCAGTTTTGTGGGCGCTTATCCTGTCACCCAACCCCTGTTCCTGCATATGTGGATGAATCATCCCAGGAATCCCGACGCGCATTATTCTTATACAGAATTACAGCCCTGGGTACCCATCTTTCAAAAGACAACGATGTATTTCACTTATTATATGTGGGGGGCAGGGGGCCCCTGGGAACAGACCCTCGTAGAGCTTAGAAAAAGAAACCTGATAACGGAACAATAGTCTTTCCTAATTTAGCCAAACGCAAAATGATCATCCGATGAAGAAATTTTTTTCAGAACCGGTCAGCGGATCGCTTGCAAAAGCGCTTCTGTTCTTCTTCCTGTCGATAGGGTTTACGAATGCCCTGCGCGCAAATGAGCGAAATGTCAGCGACGGAGTAACAAATGAAGACAAGGATGAATTGGCGATCAGGAAGGCGGAGCTCGGATATCCTTGTCCGGGGCTCCCTTTCTATTATCTGCGTACGGACCTGGAATTGCCCAATTCCTCTATTATAGAAGTAGAGGTGGAGGTCAACGGCAAAACGCTCCGGTATACGAATATTCATCCCGGCAACGAAATGGAAGACCTTAGCAGACCGGCTTTAAAGCACCGTCCTCCCTCGGGCGCCGGTCTTTCACAGGACATTACTCAATACAAAGACCCTTATATAATCGGTTGGGTGAAATGGCAACCGGGCGAGCGATACGATATAAAGATTACAGTCAGGATGAAATCGGCAGCCCAGGCCTCAAAAAATGACCGTTTTTTGTCGGCCTCAAAAACAATCATAGCTCCCACCGGTGGCG
>PLXD01000524.1 GCA_003151295.1 Chitinophagaceae bacterium
GATGGGTTTCTTCCCAAATAAAAGAAGTTTACAACCCAGAGGGCCTTCATCCTCCACGCGGCATGGCTGGTTCAGACTTGCGTCCATTGACCAATATTCCTTACTGCTGCCTCCCGTAGGAGTCGGGCCCGTGTCTCAGTGCCCGTGTGACTGGTCGTGCTCTCACACCAGTTACTGATCGTTGGCTTGGTGGGCTGTTACTCCGCCAACTACCTAATCAGCCGCACGCCCATCTTTAAGCGCCGTAGCTTTAACTATAAAATGATGCCACTTCATAGTGTTACGGGGTATTAATCCAAGTTTCCCTGGGCTATTCCCCACTTAAAGGAAGGTTGCGTACGTGTTCCGCACCCGTTTGCCGGTCGCCGCCCAGTATTGCTACCTGCGCTGCCCCACGACTTGCATGTATTAAGCCTGCCGCTAGCGTTCATCCTGAGCCAGGATCAAACTCTCCATTGTAAATGAGTTTTGATCTATCTGACTTTAATCTCTTTCAAAATTAACGTCGTTGGATCTGTCGAATTTATTTCGCTAAAATAACCTTACCGTAAATGCTTGATTTACGTTGCTGTTGCTTCCAAACTTTCAAAGATCTTTCGGCTTTTTTTGCCACCCGTTTTTTGAACGGATTGCAAAGGTAAGAGCCTTATTTCATTCAACCAAATTTTTCTGTTTTTTTTCGAAGATTTTATTCCTCGATTTCGAACTCAGTTTTTTGAAGAACTACCGCTTTTTTGAAGCGGGCTGCAAAGATACGGCGACTATTTTTATCGGCAAATTTTTTCTTCTCTTTTTTCCAAAATTCTTTTCGCATTTGCTGACCCTCTTTCCGTACCTGCTGCTCTCAATCTGTAAAGAACTAATCCGTTTTTTTCGTTTCGGGTTGCAAAGATAAGCAGCTTGACTTCCCCTCCAAATATTTTTAACCTTTTTTTTTGCACCTTATAGTGAAACACAGTGCAGTAAAGGATTTCAGCGCTAAAAATAATTTTACCGACTGGAGCCGTTCAAGAAGGTCCGACCTCCTTCCCTGCCGTGCTTCATCCTCGGTGCCGCTCTGCCCGATCGTTCATCGCCCCCCTTCCCGCGAACTATCGGAGAAGTATACCTGAAAGAGAAAAAGGCCGTGCCCCGGTACGCTAAAATCGGCCCGGCTCCCATCCCCACTTTGGATGATCTCCTCGAACTGCGGAAGGCTCAGTTTACCCCTGCCCGCCCTCAGCATAGTCCCTACCAGGCCGCGCACCATCCCACGTAAAAAACGATTTGCCCGGACCCGGTAAACAAGGCAATTGCCCGTTTCCTCCCATTGACTTTGCTCTACAGAACATAAATGGGTCTTTACCTGGGTATTGCGTTTCGAAAAACTGCTAAAGTCCTTATAGCGGGGAATAATGGTCGCCGCAGCACGAAGGATGTCCAAATCCAGTTTGTAGGGGAAATAATAGGCTCTGTCCGTTAAAAAAGGGTCTTTCTCCCTGTAAATGAAATACCTGTACTCCCGGCCGAGGGCGTTAAAGCGGCAATGCGCATCATCCGCAACCCGAAAGATGCTCCTGACGGCGATATCCCCGGGCAGGATGGCATTAATAGGGTACAGGCAGCCCTCCGGTACCGGTTCCTCGATGTCAAAATGAAAAAAATTCTGGTGGGCATGCACCCCCCTATCCGTCCTGGATGAACCCGTCATCGTTACCGGCCTGCGGAAATAGACCCGAAAGGCTTTTTCGACCTCACCCTGCACGGAAGTTGCATTCTTTTGAACTTGAAACCCACTGTAATTCAAACCATTGTAAGAAACCTCGAGGAAATATCTTGGCATATCCGGGAATTATGGGAATTATTGCTGCCCCGTCATTATTTTGAACCGGCCGATGTACGGGGGGTCTGAAAGTAAACTGACCAGACTTTTGAACTGATCGCTATCCGTGACAAAAGGATAAGCCGCCTTGAAGAATCCGAAACGTCCCTCATCATTCACAAATAGTTCGTTCAGAGCCTTTACCTGATTGCTGGTAAAGCATTTACTCCTCAAAACCTTCAGCGCCAGCTCTATCCTGTCCTGATCGGTGACGGCAATCATCATCTTTGCCCGCAGTTTATCGACATCATCATCGGAAGCAAAATTACTGCAATCGGAATTGACCAGGAAGGGTTTACTATTATTCACGGTAGGTACAGGATTATTAGCTATCCTCTTAGGGGTAGCGCCAGAAGAGGAAGAAGAATCTGGCCGGATTACCGGAAGATCCGGCTCCCGGACAAGAGAGGGCCCCGAAACGTTACCGCCGGAACGCGATGGAGCCCCATGAACCAGGCTGGATTCCGTTCTTTTTGAAATCCTGTTCCGTGTTCTATTTCCGGCGGCGGATACCCGCGGCAGGCTATCCAGGGGTATCTGAACCAGGATCGTATCCTTTGCTCCCTCTTTATCATGGTCGACGAATACCAGTTTCACCAGCCAATCGGTTCGTCTTTCACTGAGTTTCTCTACAAATGGGGTTACTGCTTTTCGCCCAGGACTATCTTTTTCAGCTTTCGGCTCCTCCATTTTCCCGGAAGATTCG
>PLXD01000352.1:0-1602 GCA_003151295.1 Chitinophagaceae bacterium
ATTATACCAATCCGAATAGACCACCTCGATAACAGGTTGCGTCGTCAGACGGGGAAACTGTATCCATCGGGCCCGGATCTCCTGGTTGTAATCCTGCAGGATATTCTGAAGATAGGCTCCTCCCAGACCGGCTTTGACACCATTGATGGCATGTACGGCTATGAATAGAGTGGCTTGCTGATCTTTTATAAGATCTTTTTCAAACCGGGCAGGGACTTCCAGCACCAGGTCGGCCTTATCCTGACCGATAGCCCCCAGCGAACCCACGAAAGAGGGGCTATAATCTGTCAGCCGGAAATATCCGGAAGACGTGATCTTATGGATCAGACGGGTAGAGTAAGAAGAACGATCCCGGTCCACCACACTGAGGTTGATATTCTTTATTTCATAATCCGCCGCCAGCGGCAGGACCAGCAACTGAACAATCGGCATGATAAATAAAATCCTGAAAATGGCCGGGTCCCGGAGGATCTGCCTTAATTCCTTTTCTAATAAAAAACGCAGCGTTCTCATTCCAACCTGATTTTAAAGTTTCTGATACTGATGCCCAGCAATAGCAGGGTCATAACCACCAGGACAAGCGTCTCTTTCCAGACGGTCTCCAATCCCAGCCCTTTGATCATAACCGACTTTACGATGATAAAATACCATTTGGCAGGCACAACATTGGAGATGACCTGCAGCGCTACCGGCATATTCTCGACGGGAAATAGGAACCCGCTGAATAATAATGTCGGAAGGAACAGGCTCATCATCGACGTGAACATGGCCGTCTGCTGCGTCCTGGCGGTATTGGAGATTAGCAGCCCAAGGGCCAGCGAGGTTCCCGTGAACAGCATACTCTCCCCCATGAGCAGCCACAGGTTGCCGACGATCGGTACATCCAGTGCAAATACGCTCAATAGCAGAATACTGATAATATTAACCAGGGAGATCAGCAGGTAGGGCACGGTCTTGGCCAGGACGATCCGGAAAGGTTTCAGCGGAGATATCAGAATCACCTCCATCGTTCCCATTTCTTTTTCCTTCACGATGGATATGGAAGTCATCATGGCGCATACCAGCATGAGGACCAGGGCCATAACGCCCGGAACGAAATTATAGGCCCCCTTTAGCTCAGGATTATACAGCATACGTATCTGCGTATTGATCTTGTAAGGCAGATCCTGTCCCTGGTTCAGCGACNNGATGGCGCTGGCATAATTGGTCAGCGTATTGGCAGTATTAGGATCGGAAGCGTCTGCCACCAATTGTATTTGTGCATGATTGGTATGCATCAGTTCGTTGCGAAATCCCTGGGGGAATATCACCGCCATCCGGATCTTCCCCTCCCTGAATACAGCCTGGATGTCTTCTCCGGTATGCACCACGCGGACCACATCAAAAAAACGGCTGGCATCGATCTGCTGGATCAGCGCAATAGAAGCGGGATCCCGGGCTTCATCCAGTACGGCGATCCTCGAATTCTTCACTTCATTGGTCAGCGCAAATCCGTACAGTATGATCTGAATGACCGGCATCCCGATCAGGATGAACAAGGTCCGCTTATCGCGCCAGATATGATACCACTCTTTCCGAACGAAAATTAAAAACTGTTTCATC
>PLXD01000352.1:1619-4818 GCA_003151295.1 Chitinophagaceae bacterium
GGCAGTATTCGGCTTCATCCATATAGTGCGTTGTTACGAAGACCGTGATCCCCCGATCGGATGCCTCATAAATGGTACTCCAGAACTCCTTTCTCATGACCGGGTCTACTCCCCCTGTGGGCTCGTCTAAAAAGACAATAGCCGGATCATGGACAATGGCAATGGAGAAAGCCAGCTTTTGTTTCCATCCCAGCGGCAGCGAACGCACGAGGCTATTTTGCTGGTCCTCCATATGCAATTGCCGCAGGAGTATACCCGTCTTTTCTTTGATTCGCCCTTCCCGTAATCCGTAAATACCCCCATAGAACCGGATATTCTCCCGGACCGTCAGATCCTCGTACAGGGAAAATTTCTGGCTCATATAGCCGATACTCCGTTTGATGAGCTCTGTCTGCCGGTATACATCATAACCGGCTACGGTGGCCTGCCCGGAACTGGGCAGCGAGAGACCGCACAGCATGCGCATGGCTGTCGTCTTACCCGCGCCGTTGGCGCCCAGGAATCCGAAGATCTCCCCTTTCTCTACCTCGAAAGAAATAGAATCTACAGCGATAAAATCGCCGAACCGTTTGGTCAGATCCTTTGCCGTAATGACTTTTTCATTTTGCATAATTACTCCTTCCTCAACTTGATCCTTTTAGTAACCATCAAACTTATTCTTTCATCAGCGCCATGAAGCAGTCTTCGATATTGGGCTGAATAGACTTTATTTCCGGCTGTTCGTAGCCCCCCTTTCTCAGCAGCCCTTCCAGTATCTCCCGGTCATTACCCGGTGTTTTAAAGACTACATGATGATATTGCCCGAAAGGATAGCAACTTTCTACCGATGCATCGCTTGCCAGTTCATTCATCAGCCGGAACATCTCCTTAGCCTTCACGGCCCATAACGGCTTTCGGAATTCCCCCCTGATGCCTTCCGGCGTATTGATTGATAAGATCTCCCCTTTCTGGATCAGGGCTACCCGGTCGCATAAGCCGGCCTCGTCCATATAGGAAGTGGATACCAGGATCGTGATTCCGTGTTCCTTCAGCCGGTGGAGCATTTCCCAGAATTCTTTCCTGGAGACGGCATCTACCCCGGTGGTAGGCTCGTCCAGGAACAATACATCCGGTTGGTGAATGAGCGCACAGCTCAGGGCGAGCTTCTGCTTCATACCGCCCGACAGTTGCCCTGCCTTTCGGGTTTTAAAAGGCTCGATCTGGCTATAGATATCTTTTATCAGCCCATAATTTTTTTGAATGTCGACATCGAAAATAGCCGCGAAGAATTCCAGGTTCTCCTGTACCGACAGATCCTGGTATAAAGAGAAGCGACCCGGCATATAACCCACGCATTGCCGGATCTTTTTGTAATCTTTTATGACATCAAATCCATTTACAGACGCCTTGCCGCTGTCCGCGAGCAATAAAGTAGTGAGGATGCGGAACAGTGAAGTCTTACCTGCCCCGTCGGGCCCGATCAGGCCGAATACTTCGCCTTTCCCCACTGTAAAGGAAATCCCGCTCAACGCGGTCAGTTCCGTTTTTTTGGTGCGGTATTTTTTGACGATATTTTCTAATGTCACTGTCTGCTCCAAGTCCCTTTATTTATTTAGCGTTTAGTTCCCCTTCGCGTTTAGTTCGCGTTCAATTCGCGCTAAAGTTCACTTCCCCATACATCCCGATCTTGAGAGTACCGTCGTTCTTCACATGAATCTTTACAGCATACACCAGGTTCGCCCGTTCCTCCTTGGTCTGGATGGTCTTGGGCGTAAATTCCGCCTTGTCCGAAATCAGCGTGATCACACCCGGGTATTCCCTGTATTTAGCGGGACCGTCATCGACAAACACTTTCACCGGCTGGCCGATCTTCAGCCCCGACAACTGCGTCCCGGACACATAGGCCCGGAGGGTGATGATCGACAGGTCGGCAATTGAATACAAGGCCTTGCCCGCCGAAGTAACCTCTCCCGCCATCGCATATTTAGTCAGTACTACCCCGCTTACCGGGTTGACTACATTGGCCCTGTTCAGCTGGTCGTCTATTTGTGCGACGGATCGCCTCAGGGGCTTGAACTCGCTCATTACCGTATTGTTCTGGGTACCCACGGTCGTTTCCTGCACGCGGATCTGCTGTTCATTTACTTCGATCTGCTTTTTCAGTACATCGATTTGGGTATTGTAATCATCCAGTTGCTTGGTAGTGGCGGCATCGGCCCTGATCAGCTTTTCCGTGCGGATTTTTTCCATTTGCAGATCCGCCAATTGTATTTGCTGGGCGGCAATCTGATCCTTCAACAATTTTATCTCCGGCTGCACATCCATGGTTTTCTGGCGGAGGGCATGAATAGTGGCCTCGACCTGCGATCTTTGCAATTGGAGGGGAATCGAATCGATGACAGCCACAATACTATCTTTCGCCAATTGGGAACCTTCGTCCAATTTCAACGATAGGATCTTCCCCGGCACTTCGGAGGAGACAATGACTTCATCTGCTTCGAATACCCCTTCCGCATCGAATTGCCGGTCATGAAAATTGCAACCCGGCAGGAGGAGGGCAGATAAACATCCGGCAAATAATAAGAATCTCATGCTCATAATAAAGGTTTATGGGTGACCCATTAGATTTTGATAATTATATTCCGACTGCAGCAATTGTACGCGGTGAAGAATCCGGTTCTGACGCGCCTGGTCTTCCGCATTTACCTGTGTGAGATAATCGTGCGCACTCAATACCCCATTGTCCAATTGGGCGCCGGCGGCATTTTTTACGGAGGTCCGCAGCAGGATGATCCGGTCATCCGTCCGGGCAAGTTCCAGGAATTTGACGATCTCTGCGCTATACTGCTTTTGAGTAGAACGGGTATTGAAAAGAAAGGTTTCCTTCTCGATATCCAAAGTCTTTCGGCCTAAGTCGGACAGCCTCTTTTGATTCTTCACCGTATAGAAACCTCCCAGATTCCAATTCAACCGGACGCCGCCTATATAATAAAATGCAAAATCATTACTCAGCATATTCACACCCGGCCGGCCATAACCGCCTTGCAGAAACAGGCTGAACCGGGGGCTCAACTGCGCATTCGTTAAATCGTCCTGCAGATCATAATTCCTTTTCTGGTATTCATAGAGCAATAATTCAGGCCGGTTGATGTTGTCAGCCAGCACCGGATCAGGAGGACTCTCCAGCAGGGTCGTCTCATCCAGGGGCTGGTCGAGGAAG
>PLXD01000435.1 GCA_003151295.1 Chitinophagaceae bacterium
ACGGTCAGGAAGGTGTCTACGGCATCCAGCGCCTGCTGGAACTGCCCCATTCCTGCGAGGTTGATGGAATAAGGAAGATTATAATCCTTGAAGAACTCCTTGTCGATGAACCTGGCTTTTTCATAGCTGCTAATGGCAGAGGCGTAATTCTTCAACTCACCATACATGCCGGCCATGGAGAGCCAGGCTTCTTCGTAGTTGGGGTCTATTTTCACGGCCTGCTGCAGGGCTTCTATACCTGACTTAAAGTCTTCTCCCTGGGCTAATTCGAGGGCCTTGGAATAGAGTTGGGCTGCTTTTTTGTTCACGTTGGCCGGATCGTACTGGGCCAGGGCGAAGTGGCTGATGGAAATAAGGAATAAGGATAGTAAGGCAGCACAGAGGTTTTTCATTACGGGAAATTACAAATCAAAATCTAAAAACGCATCTTCCGGAGATTTATTCTGTTTTGTAGCCCAAAACTGCCTGAAGCTATTTCCTACGGAACATGGATATATTTATGCAGTTGCAGGGAGAATTCCCAGCGGGGATTGTTTTTAATATATGCTATGATCGGGGGAGTCATCTCTGCGGATTTGCTCCATTCGGGCTGAAGGAAGAGTTTACAGTTGGGGGCTACCTGCGAGGCATATTTTTCGGCCCATTCGAAATCGCTCTTATTGAAGACGACCACTTTCAACTCGTTTGCCAGGGGAAGGATCTCCGGAAGCGGGGCTTTGAATTTTTTGGGTGAAAGGCAGATCCAGTCCCATTCTCCGGTCAGGGGCCAGGCGCCCGACGTTTCAATATTCGTGTCGAATCCTGCCTGGCGGAGGCGGCCTGTCAATTCGCCGCAATCATGCATGAGGGGTTCACCCCCCGTGACGACGGCCAGGCGTCCGGGATATTGGGTGGCCTGCCCGACGATCTGTTCGATGGTGTAACGAGGATGCTTGCCGGCATCCCAGCTTTCTTTCACATCGCACCAGGTACAGCCGACATTGCAGCCTGCCAGCCGGATGAAGTAAGCTGCTTTCCCCTGGTGGTATCCTTCTCCCTGGATCGTGTAGAAAGACTCCATGACGGGCAGGGTCGCTGTGGGAAGGGTTTGGGTTTCCCCAATTTGGAGGGTTGCAGGTTGCATAATTAATTTTTGTCTTCCCAGGCTTTGTAGGTGTTCTTCATGAGTGCGGCAATGGTCATNNAAGTCTAGGTGTGCTTCATGAGTGCGGCAATGGTCATTGGGCCCACGCCACGGGGTACGGGGGTGATATATGCGGATTTGGGCGCCACTTCGGCAAAATTTACATCGCCTTTCAGGGCAAAGCCGCTTTTGCGGGTCGGATCGGCGACTCTTGTAATACCTACGTCTATGATAATGACTCCTTCTTTTACCATATCGCCGGTCACGAATTCGGGTTTTCCGAGGGCGGCGACGAGGATATCGGCCTGCCGGCAATATCCCTTCAGGTCCCTGGTTTGGGAATGGCAGAGGGTGACGGTGCAATTTCCCGGATTTGCATTACTGCTGAGCAGGATACTCATGGGCTTTCCGACAATATTGCTCCTTCCTACGATGACGGCGTGCATTCCACGGGTATCGATCTTGTAATGTTCGAGCAGCAAGATGATCCCATGGGGGGTAGCCGGGATAAAGGTGGGTAGACCTTGTACCATTTTGCCTACGTTGATCGGGTGGAATCCGTCTACATCTTTATCGGGATGGACGGCATTGATGACTTTTTCATCCGAGATATGTTTGGGCAGGGGCAGTTGCACCAGGATCCCGTCCACTTCCATATCGTTATTCAACTCTTCGATAACATTGAGGAGCTTGTTCTCACTGATCGTTTCTTCCAGCCTGACCAGGGTGGATCTGTATCCTATTTCGGAGCAGGTCCTGACTTTGGCGCCTACATAGGTTTCGCTTGCGCCGTTGTTTCCGACGAGAACAGCGGCCAGGTGAGGAGTTTTTTTCCCTTCTGCGAGTAGTTGGGCTACTTTCAGGGTTAGTGAGTCTTTGATCGTCAGTGAGGCTAATTGTCCGTCTAATAATTGCATGAGGCAAAGGTACTATTCAGCCCGGTAAAAATTTCAGCGTCCCGGATTTTAAGAGGGGTATCCTATATAAAAAAAATATATTTTAATCTTACTGCAACAGTTTGAAAATTAAGGCTGCAAAACAGGTTTTTTTTGGAGTGTTTTCAGGGATGGCAACAAGTATTCATGATGGATTGGTATGTAAATAAACATAATATCAGAGTGTTTGCCCGGATTATTTATATATAAATTGTTTATATATAAAATTTTAAACCCGGAGGAGCGTGGAAATATCAAAAATCAGGGAAGGTTTCGACTTATTTTTTTGTTAAATTTAAAAGTTCCCCATAATTTCATAACAGTAACAAAATTTCAATCATATGAGAATTTTTTTAATACATTCAAACGTATTGTCCTTTCCCCCTACGCTTCGTATTTCATCAAAGAATCACGGTTTTTATTAGATTTTTTAAAATCTTGCAGCTATTCAAGAAATCGTATTGTCTAACTTTTATCTAATTACGGGGAATTTTTAATTTTTTTTTGGACTTTTTTTAAAATTAATAATTTTACGGCCTCAAAACTTTAAAACTTACAGTCACATGAGAAAATTTCTGACAATGTCGGGAGTGCTGCTATTGTTTTCCTTCTGGGCATTCGCGCAAACCAAACAAATCACCGGGAAGGTGCTAGATGACCAGGGCCAACCTGTTGCCTTCGCCTCGGTAATCATTAAGTCAACCAAACAAGGAATAAACGCTGACGCTGATGGAAATTATTCAATCAAGGTAAAGAAGGGGGATGTGCTGGTGATCAGCGGGACCGGGATCACCTCAAAAGAAGTCCCGGTAGGTGACTTTACCTCGTTAAACGTTATCGTATCCCGGAAAAATACCAACCTGACAGAAGTGGTCGTCACTGCTTTGGGGCAAACGCAGAGTAAGGCGAGGGTCGGTTATTCCACGCAGACATTTAGTACGGCGACTATCAATAAAAATGGGGCAACCGGCGCATTGGACGGGTTGGAAGGAAAGATAGCCGGAGCGGACATCTCCAATATAGGCGGTCCCGGATCTTCTACCAAGGTGGTATTAAGAGGATTTGGGCTGGTAGCCGGGGGCAATAACCAACCCCTGTATGTTGTAGACGGGGTGCCTTTAAGTGATGCCAGCTATACGGGCCCTGCTGCTGTGCTTGGTGCCGGTCTTACCGGGGGAATTTCCGGAACGGACGGAGCCGATTATGGCAATGGGATGAATAATATCAATCCCAACGATATTGAAAGCATTACTATATTAAAGGGGACCGCTGCTTCTTCTTTATATGGAGGATTGGCCAAGAATGGTGCGATCATGATCACTACGAAAAAAGGTCACCCCGGTAAATTGAAGATAGAGTATAACGGTTCCGCCAATTTCAGTAAAGTGGGCAAGCTGCCGGATTATCAGTCGGAGTTCGGACAAGGATGGGGGGGGGTATTCGTACCGGATGAGAACGGAAGCTGGGGACCGAAGTTAGACGGAAAGGAAAGGCTCTGGGGCTCGATCGTGGATAATTCCCAACTGATCAAACCTTTTTCCGCTATAAAAAATCCCCTGCGTCAGTTTTATACAACCGGCCAGGAATTCAATAACACGCTCGCCTTATCAGGGGGTACCGAAACAAACCGGTTCTATTTTTCTTATGGTAATGTCACCAGTAATGGGGTCGTACCGATGAACGCCAATACCCAGCAACGCAATTCCTTCTCTCTCAGGACCAATAGTACATTCGGTAACTTCACTTTCAATACCTCATTGAATTATATTGCCCAGAACCTGAAAGTTCCCAATACCGGCCAGGGTACTTCTAATGGCGGCGGCGTCTTCGAATCCTTATTGCAGATACCGGTCGATCTGCCGATTAAAGATTTCAGGGATATCAACAATAAATTTTTTAACACAAATAATTTCTTCACGCCTTATGCCGAAAATCCTTACTACGGGCTGATCGAAAACGGGAATCAGCAAAAGCTGGACCGGGTTTTCGGTAACTTGGACTTCGGCTATAAGTTCACCAGCGAACTAAGCGCTGAATTCAGAATAGGAGCGGACGTTAACAATGCGAGGACTTTCGAATGGAAGAATTCCGCCTATGCCCAGCCGGGCAGTTGGGTAGGACCGAATCCGACCAATCCGGAGGGATTCCCCAGAACGTCGGATTTCGGCCAGGTTTCACAGGGAGCGGACAATTATGGACTGGTCAACGGCGATTTCATCTTGAAATATAATAAGGATCTAAGTAAGAATTTCACCCTGGATGCCCTGGCCGGTGCAAATTATTATACCTCCAGCCAAAGAACGGAGGCAACGACCGTCACCAACATTGTGGTCCCGGGTTTTTACAATCTGTCCAACACCAGCAAACCCCCGGTGACTTACGATTACTCTAACATGCGCAGAAGGGTCGGTGTATATGGCCAGGTGACATTGGGGTATCTCGATCAATTGTTCTTAACGGGTAATATAAGGAACGACTGGTCTTCCACGCTGCCGATCAACGCCAATTCTATCTTTTACCCCGGCGCCAATCTATCCTGGGTCGCATCAAAATTGTTTGATGGAAGAGACGCTGTCTCTTACTTGCAATTCAGGGCTGCCTATGGAAGAACGGGTTCCGATCCGGCTCCATACCAGGTACTTCCGCAGTTGGGTTCGGGTAATATTACCTTGCCCTTCGGCAGCATGACCGTACCTTTTAACGGGGTCAGCGGTTATGGGATCAATAACCAGATCGGGAATCCCAATTTGAAACCCATATTCACCGATGAAGAAGAGTTGGGTATGAATGCAAAATTCCTGAAGGACCGGATCACATTGGATGTCTCCTTATATAACAAAAAAACAAAGGGACAGATATTCGCCGTTCCGATCGCGCCGTCCACCGGTTATGCTAGCCTGGTCCAGAACCTTGGGAACATCCAGAATAAAGGCATAGAGTTGGGCTTGAACG